>JBBECN010000184.1:13838-24940 GCA_040881795.1 Akkermansiaceae bacterium | reverse complement strand
GAATCGCTTGTAGCGGCGTCTCTATGAGCGTCGACGCAGATGATGTGTGCGAAGCTTCTTCATTGGCGTTTTCTTTCACCCCACGGCCTCTGGGCCAGTTAGCGGCGGTCATAGACGCGCTACAGGGCGCGGGAGGGCCGCTTGCGCGGCTGAAATGTTTGTGTCAGCATCGCGTGCTCAAAAAGTCGCCCAGCGGCGGAGTTGGAAGAAGCGTTTGCGCTCACCCCAGCAGTAGGTGACGATACCGTCGCCGATTTCGTCGAAGAGTTTTTTTGCGTGGGTTTTTTCTCCGGCGATGCAGGCGAGGCGGCAGTAGGTGTTGAGGATTTCGGCGGAGTCCGGATAGCGTTTCCGTAACAGTTCAAAGCCATCCCGGGTTTTCGGCCACGAGGCTTCGGTTTCGGTGAAAATGTCGTCGTAGTAACCGCGTTGATCGCTGACAACGCGGGCGTAACCCTCAAGGCCCAGCCCGTCCGGTCGGTCGATCTCCTTCTCTGCCGCCGCTTCCCAATCGCCGGGTTCACCCTGCCAGCGGACCATGAGGAAACGCGCCTGCACGAAATCCTGCGGATAGAATCGCGGCTCGATGGCCTTGGCTTCTTCAAAGAGTTTTGCGAATTCGGGTTTGCTCCACGATTGGCCGATTGCCACTTCCATCAGAACCTGCCACAGCACCGGGCATTTCACCGGCAGCGTTTTGGCACCTTCCAAGATCGTGCGGGCGGCGGTTAGGCGATCCGCCAACAAGCGCCACGCCTCTTCGGTGACTTCGTTCGAGTAGCCGGTGCCGCGTGCCTGCCAACCGTATTTCACCAGGAAATCCGCGTGGGCGACGCGGGCGGTGACGGAGTTCGGGAATTTCTCGCGCCATTCGCGGTGGATCTTTTCGTGAAGGGCCCAAGTGCTTTCAGGGTCGTTTTCACGGCAGGCGAATGCGCCGTAAAAATGCTCGATCTTCCAAGAGCCATTGCCGAATTCCGACTTGCTCGCGCGCACGTCGGTGGCGCGTTTTTCCAGTGCATCAAAATTCCGGGTATCATAGTCGGCACGCACTTCCCGGCGGTAGACTGAGACGTCGAGCATGATCAGATCCCCCCCTTGGGCGAAGGCGGCCTTGGCGGCTGAGTATTCTTCCGGCTTACAGGCCACAAGGCTCAGTAGGGAAATGGAAAGCAGTAAGATGTGGCGGATCGAGGATGACATGAGACGCACCACACGCTGGGGCAAAACCCGTGTTTTACCATTCCAAATGCGTTTTTTCCGCGCCGGAATCTCATTTATTTTCCGAACTCGAAGGTGATCAGAGTGTGAACCACGGCGATGGCTCATCTTGGCAGGCGCAGTGGAGATCGACGTGGCCGTTGCCTGTTTCGGTTAGGCAATTCCGCAAGCTGGCAAGAATGATTTCCGGAGTGTTGCAGTCCGAGCTCAGATGGCCCAACACCACGCGGCCCAGTGCCGGGTGGGCGATGTCGCGGATCAAGTCGGCCACTTGGTGGTTGGACAAATGCCCGTGGCGCGAGCTGATTCGTTGTTTGATCGACCATGGACGTTTGGTGTCCGCCTCCAGCAATTCCTCATCGTAGTTTGCCTCCACGAAAAGCCCGCACAATCCTCTCAGTCGGTCCGTCATGCTGCGTGTCACAAATCCGGCGTCTGATAGAAATCCCAGCCGTCGCGCCTCATCGCCGACGACGAAGCCCACCGGGTCCACCGCGTCATGCTGGATGGCGAAGGTCTCGATGCGTGTGCCGCCGAGTGCGAATGTCTGGCCAGCTTCGAAGATTTTCCACTGCCCACCCTCAATGCCGGTCTCGCGGACGACCCGCGCGGTGGCGGCGGTGGCGTAAACCGGCACCGGGTTTTGTTTGAGGAAAACTTTCAATCCGCGGACGTGATCGCCGTGCTCGTGGGTGAGCAGCACGCCGTCCAAGGATCCCGGCTCGATTCCCACCCGGCGAAGGCGCATCGAGAGTTGTTTGCCGCTCAATCCGGCATCGATCATCAGCCGCAGTCCGCCACATTCGACGACCGCCGCATTCCCACCACTTCCGCTGCCTAGCACCACAAATCGCATCACGGGGCGGACGATGCCCGCCCCGGAGCGAAAGGAAAATAAAAAACCGCTGTGCCGTCCTTGGCGCTGTGAGCCACGTTCCGTAAACTCGATAGGTGGGGTCGTCCAATGGATTTCCGTCTTCCTGAAAAGGCGTGACATCGTCCAGCGGATGATGACCCCGGTTCAATCATATCGGTTCGGGCCAGCTACCAAATTGGTCGTACACAGCAGTCGCCGGGAGATTACTGGTGTGGGGCATTCCCGCAACCGAAATTTGAAAAAAGAATAGGCTTCACAAGCAGGATTTGAGCAGTGGTGCCCAGGAATTTTTCCCTGACGCCCGGAGACCTGAATGCTAGCGTGGGGTCATGAAATTCGGAGGAGCCAATAAAAACACCAGATTGGCAATGTTGGAAACGCGATTATCCGATGGTGGTCCTGGTGAACCGAATGTCAGCCTCAGCCTCCGACTCTCTGCCGGGACGCTCCAGGATTTGAAACGTGCCAAGGTGATTGGAGAAACCAGTTATGGCAAAGGCTCGGTGCAGAACATCATCCCAATTCCCGGATGGATGGTCATCAGTCTCTTCATCGTGCCAAAAGAAAAGCGCGCATTGGATATCCCCCCGGATCTCACAACGCGCGCTTTTTTCGGTGCCATCGGCTGGGCTTGGTTCGGTTGACTTCCCCCCGGAGATCAATTCGAATTTTTCAGCCCGGCCTATTCTGAGGCTGGAAGCTCTGAGGAGGCGGACCTCGCTCAGAACGACTTCAAATTACCTAAAAATCAGGAAATGGAAACCAATTTGTGGTCCCAATTCCGGCCAGATGGTCCCAAAATCGGCCATAAAGTGCCGTTTTGGGCCTGGAATTCAGGAAGTGCGAAAAATCATGCGTAGGACGATTCCACGCGCTGGGCGACATCGCGGTAGCCGTAATCGACTTCGTAGATTTGCTTGAAACAATCCAGCGCTTCTTCCTTGGCCCCCATGTCGGAGTGGATGATGCCTTTTTCATAAAGCACTTCCTTCTTGGTGTTGTCCATGGCGACCAAATCGGCGAGTGCGTCGGCGAGTTGTTTGATGGCGATGTCGAACATGCCTTTGGCTTTGAAGGTGCGGGCCAGCATCAGCAGCACCTTGGTGCGGATGTGCGGGTTGCGGGTGGCCTGTTGGAGGTGGGGAATGGCGCCGCTGTGGTCGCCGGAGTGGAACAGGGCGGATCCCAACTCGAAGCGGAGTTGTGGATCGGTGGGGTTTTGCTCGACGCGTTTCTGGGCTTCCTGGACCTGCTCGGCGAGGCGGTCCATTTTGCGGGCGTCGAGAGCGGCTTTGAGTTCCTCGTTGTCGGGATCCGCAGCGGCGGCGATTTCGAGGTTTTTCATGTCGGTCTCGATCGCGCGGTCCTTCATCGCGGAGGCCTTGGTGGCGAGAGCGACGTCGCCATTGCTCAGGGAGTGGGCCCACGTGTAAAAGCTGTGGGAATTGTGCCAATCTTCGAGTTGTTCGTAAATGGCGGCGAGATCCTTGACGGTGGCGAGGTGGTTGGGATCGAGGTTGTATTTTTCGATGATCTTGTCGCGGCGTTCTTCAAGTTGCTCGCGGGTGAGGCCGGTGCGGGATGCCTTTTCGAGTTCTTCGAACTCGGCGGAGTTTTTCATCAGCGACTTCATGTCGGCGTTTTCATCCCACTTGGCCTTCTGCATGGAGGCGCGGGCGGAGGCGTCCTTGGAGCCCTTGATGGCGACGCCGTCGGTGGGGTGGTGCTTGATGATGTCGTTGTAAACCTCCGATGCCATCATCGGTTTTTCGCGGGTGAGGTAGAACTCGGCGAGCTTGTGAAGCAGCTTGGCATTTTCCGGGCTGCTCTTGCGGACGGTTTCGAGCGCGAAGGCGGCGGTTTCGAAGAGTTCGAGTTTGAGGCAGGTGTCGAAGAGAAGTTCGTTGGCCTGATCGTTGGAAGGATCTTTTTCGAGTTCCTTCTCGATGAGCGGAAGGGTGCCTGCGGGGTCCTTTTTGGCCTGGCCTTGGAGTTTCATCACACCCATGCCGCCGGTTTGCAAACCGAAGAGGCCGCCCTTTTTTTTGGTGCTGGTTCCTGCGAGTTGGAGTTCGCATTTGCGGAGCATTTTGCGGCCTTCAAGGAATCCGGGGGCATCTTTGAGCACCGCCTGGAGCAGGCTGATGCCGTAGTCCAGATTGGAAGTCTGGACGGCGCTGAGAGCTTTAAGCCAAAGGGGCTTGAGATTTGGCGGAAGTTCTTTTTCGGTGATCTCTGGCATGGCAGTGAAGATGGGGTGGTTTTTTAGGGCGGCCAGATGAAAATGACCGCGGCGGGAAAACTGGAGGTTGCGCGACAGCTTGGCAAGCGTGCGGTGACGAAGAAAAACAGGAGATTGACGGAAAGCCGCGTTTTTTGGGATTGATGGGAGGGAAGAGATCGGCTAACGATGCGCCGCAGGCCGGCAGTTTTTTTCCCGCCAGCCGCATGATCCAAAGCCACTATGCCTCCACGCCCACAGAATTCGGGACGCCGTCCCTCGCGCAATCGCAATCGTTATGGTCCACCAAAACGTTCCACCAAGGACGAAGATCAAAAAGCCGTGGAGGTGGATGGCGAAATCTCATCCGTTCTCGCAGGCACCATGTTTCGCGTGAAGCTGGAGAGCGGCCACGAGGTGCTGGCCCACATTTCCGGCAAAATGCGTAAGCGTTTCATCCGTCTGGTCGTGGGTGACAAGGTGAAGATGGAAATGTCTCCCTACGATCTGACGAAAGCCCGGATCGTGTTCCGCTTAAGCTGAGCGGCTGTTATTCGTAATCCGCGCCGACTCCCGCCGCTTCCAACGCGGCAACCGAGCTGGTGTTTCTTCTTTCAATCACGATATCGCCTAACAGCTCGCTTTGGCGGACGACGAATTGGTTGAGTTTCATCAATTCCAGAAGGGCGAGGAAGGTGACGATGACCTCCGCCTTGGTGGTGGCGGTTTCGAAAAGTTCTTCGAAGCGGCGTGACTCGCCCGGCGTGAAGTGGCTGAGAAACAATTCGATCTTGTCAGAGACGGTGTAGCGATCGTCGATGATATCGCCGAAATCGTGGGATTCCTCGAAGCGTTTGAGGACATTCTGGAAGGCGCGAATCAGATCGAAGATGGAAACATCGGCGAGAGTGGCGGGCTCTTCGGGCGGTTTGTCATCGGCATCCGGTTGATGGGCAAAGCGGCCTTCCTGCTCGAGCTCACGGATGCAGAGGAAACCGGCGGCGTCCTTGAATTTTTTATACTCGATGAGTTGGCGGATGAGTTCCCACCGCGGGTCGTCGTCATCGGCATCCTCTTCCGGCGGCTGGTCCACCCGTGGGAGCAGGGTGCGGCTCTTAAGATACATCAGGTTTGCGGCCATCACGATGAATTCGGAGGCGAGGTCGATGTTGAGTAATTTGAAGGTGTTGATGTAGTCGAGATACTGGCGGGTGATCCGCTCGATCGAGATGGAATGGATGTCCACCTCGTCCTTTTTGATGAGGTAAAGCAGAAGGTCGAGAGGACCTTCAAAAATTTCGAGTCGCACTTTGTAGTCGTTGGATTCCACGGGGCAGGTCGTATGCGGTGGCTGGCGGAAGGGCGAGGTCAAATTTCTCTCGCCTCGCATGGATCTGAAGGATTTAATTTCCCTGCCGTTAGGCATATGGAGTTATGGAAGCTGAGCAGTCGCAAAATTTTAACGAACGTTTGAGCCAATGGGTCGCAAGTCAGGGATTTTGGTTCCAAGTCCGCTATTCGATGGCGGGTAGCGGAGCCAAGGGGACCGCGATGTTCCACCTTCTCAGCATCGGCTTCCGGGTATTGATATTCCTGCTGGTGGTGATGATCTTCGGATGGGTTTATTTGTTCAAGCGAATCGATGGGGCAGGCTTTCAGGAGGACCTGCGGGTCTCGGTCCAAGCCGGGCTTTCCGGCACCGATTCGGAGATGCGGGGGTTCAATCACTCGCAGGGGCAGCTGGAAATCGGGCGTTACGCGTGCGAGGGTGGTAACGAGACATTCTTCAGCAGCATGGAGGCTAGGGACATCCGCTGCGACATGGGATTGCTAGAAAGCCTGAGGGGGCGCTGGCCACTGGGGACGATCTTGATTTCCAACCTGGATATGGAACTTCGTGCCGGCGCGGATGACGCTGAATCCGCACGGATGATATCGGAAGCGTTCTTTAGACGCTTCCCCGATGTATCTTTTGATTCGTTGGAAATTGCCGATACCACCTTGCGGTGGGGGTACTCCGAGCGGACCCGTGGAAAAATCGAAGGCAGCATGCTCAAGATGATGCGCATGGATGGTGCGATAAAACTGGTTTTTCGCGGAGGGATGTTTTCGCAAAACTGGCTGCGGAACTTGGAGATCGTGAATCTGGAGGTGATTTGCACACCGGAGGGAATCATTTTTGAAAAAGCCGAATTCCGCAGTGGTGGGGCGTCCGTAGATCTATCTGGTCTACAAGTAACCGGCGGGGAGCAGCCGACGGTTGGAGGAGTGGCGAAAGTTCGCAAGCTCGCCCTCGAGCAGATTCTACCGGCGGCGCTGCGAAATTTTGTCGAAGGCTCGATTTCAGGCGATTTCAAAATTTCAGGTTCCACCAATTCCTCCGAAGGCATCGGCTTCCAAGGTCGGGTTGATTTCGATAGCCAGGACGTGATCACCCTGCGGGAGCGATTGCACCTTTTCAAGGCGCTCTCGGTGGTCGATTATTCCAGAAACTATCGCCGTGTCGATTTTCGTGAAGGCGGCTTTGACTTGAAGACGAGCGCCGGCGGATTGGAACTTGCGGATTTGAAATTGAAGTCGGACGAGTTGCTCACCTTGGAAGGGGCGATGCGGGTGAGGCTGCCCACGCCGGAGGAAACCCAAGTGGCTGTCAGCAAATCCGCACGTGGCGGCGCGCCGATTTTCAGCTCTGAGGATGCGGAATTCGACGAGTCGCAAGCGAAGAGTGACGATGACGATTTTACCTTGAAGCGGGCTGCGCTTGATGCCAAGCGCATTGAAGAAGGCAAACAAGCTGAGTCGTCACTTTCATTGTTGGACCGCTCGGGGGTGATGAGCCTGGAAATGGGCCGTCTCGAAGAGCAGGCATCCGACCGCTTGTCGCGCACGTTGCAGTATGAGGGCGCATTCAGGATCAGCCTCCAGTCGGACGCTTTCGAGAGGACTCCAAGGCTGGCCGCACAATACCCATTGGATCCGGAAACCAAGCGGGTTCCGATCACAGTTCCGATCAAGGGCAATCTTTATGAAATCACGCTGCAGCAGGCGGAGGATATCTATCAGATGGGCCGCCGTTAGAAATCAGGCTCCCGGTGCCAGGCCAAGGCTGCTGTAAATTTCGCGAGTCGCGCGGCTTTTGTTGAGCGTGTAGAAATGGATCCCATCGACTTTTTCGTCGAGCAGTCCGGCGCATTGCTCGGCAGCGTAGTGGATGCCAGCCCGCTCGACGGATTCAGGACTGCATTGGGCGCGGTCGAGGGCGCGGATGAGTTTCGCCGGATACCTGGCACCCGCCGCCAACTCGGCCATGCGCTTCATGCCTTGCCTCGAAGTTACGGGCATCACCCCTGCGATGATCGGCACATGGATGCCGGCGAGGTCGCAGCGGTCGCGGAAATCGAAGAAGTCATGGTTGTCGAAAAACAATTGGGTGCAGATGTAGTCGGCCCCCGCATCCACCTTGGCTTTGAGGAAATCGAGTTCATCCACCCGGTTGGGCGTGGCCGGGTGGCCTTCCGGAAATCCCGCCACGCCGATTCCAAAGCCACGTGGATCGGGGTGGCTGCCGGACTCATTGAATTTACCAATGAAGCGAACCAAGTCGGAAGCGTGACGGAATCCGCTTTCGGACCAATCGTAGTTTGGTTGGTCGCGGGGTGGATCACCGCGCAGTGCGAGGATATTGGTGACACCTGCGGCCGCGTAACGCTCGAGGATTTCAGTGACCTCCTGCTCGGAATGTCCGACACAGGTCAGGTGGGGAACCGGCGGAATGGAAGTGGTCTGGGTGATGCGCTCGACCAGATCATGGGTCAATTCACGGGTGCCGCCGCCAGCTCCATAGGTGACCGAGACAAAGGTCGGGCGGAGCGGTTCCAACTCGCGGATAGCCTGATAGAGATCCTCCCAGGCTGCGGCGGAGCGGGGTGGAAAGAACTCGAATGAGAGCGAGGGTTTGGGGTCTGCGAGGATGTCTCGGATGTGCATGGTGCGGGTGATGAATGGAAAGAACTGTTCTTATCGGGAAACTTTTGGGAGGTTTTGGAGTTTCTATGCCAGATACCCCGCAGGGCGGGGCTAGATAACTCCGATTCTCCCATGAAAACAATCCCTGTTTGTGTTCTTGTCACAGGTCTTTTGCTTCCGTCCGTCTGTGTTGCCCAGCCCGGTGGGCGGCCCGATGGCCCACCGCGCGGCGAGAGAGGCGAGAAGTCTGAGCGGCGGGGGCAGGGCCGAGACTTTATGGCCGCTTGGAAAACGGCTGATACGGACGGGGATGGGACGATTTCGCAGAAGGAATTCGAGGCAATGCCACGAGTCCGCAATCTGCCCGAAGACAAGCGTGCGCACCTATTCAAACGTTTGGATAAAAGTGGTGATGGCAAGTTGAGCCGCGAGGAACTTGGGCGCCTTGGCAAATCACCGGATGGCGATGGCCCACCCATGAAGCGGCTGTGGGAGCTGGATGTGGATAAGAGCGGTGGCGTCAGTTATGAAGAGTTCAAAACAGGCGGATTTTTCAAAAAGCTCCCGCCTGACAAGCAGGAGATGGTTTTCAAGCGACTCGATACGGATGGCGATGGAGTGATTTCCCCGAAAGACCGCCCGGATGCGCCGTTTAAAAAATCGGATGGCAAGCGCGGTCCGAAGGCAGAGCGTTCGATGGATGATGACAACGGGCCGTCGGACAAACCCGGGGAGATCAACAAGAAGCTGGATTTGAACGGTGATGGCGCTTTGTCGTTTGACGAGTTCCGTCTTGGGCCTGCCATGAAGGGCCTCAGTGAGGATCAGCAGGAAGACCGCTTCGAGTTGCTTGACCGAAATGGCGACGGGAAAATCTCTCCCGCAGACATTCCGCCGGCAGGAGAGTGAGAATTTTTATCGCAAAAAAGCCCCGCGTTCACAGCAACGCGGGGCTTTTTTGTGGGAGATGAATCAGGGGGCTGCAGCGATCGACTCGGCCTTGGCGGTCGAGGCAAGCACGTCCTTACGAAGGCTGCCACCCTTGCGGCTGCTCCACCAGAGGGCCACCGGCGAGGCGACGAACACCGAAGAATAGGTGCCGACCAACAGACCGATGAGAATCATCACGGAGAAATCGCGAAGGCCGGAGCCGCCAAAGAATGAGAGGATGGCCACCGTGACAATCGTGGTTGCAGAGGTAAGCACGGTGCGGGACAGCGTGGCATTGATCGCCTCGTTCATGATTTCCTCAGTGGAGCCCTGGCGGAATTTCAGACTTTCCCGGATCCGGTCGAAGACAACGATGGTGTCGTTGATCGAGTAACCGGCGATGGTGAGGATCGCGCCGACGTGGATGAGGGAGAGTTCGCCACCGAAGAGCACCACCAGGCCGACGGAAATCAGCACATCGTGGAGGATGGCGATGAAGCCACCGATCGCGAAGGAGACTTCGAAGCGCACGGTGATGTAGAGGAAGATGCCGATCAGGCCCAGGGTGAGGGCGATGAGCGATTCCTCGGCGAAATTGGCACCGGTGAGTGCGGACATTTCGTCCTTGTTTGCTTGAACGACGTATTCGCCGTCCGCGCCTTTTTCGCCGAGCACGGGAATGCTCTCACGCAATTTGGCCTCGATTGCGGCGGCGTCTTGGGTGTCAGCGCGAATTCTCAGCAAGGTGCCGGTGGCGATGTTGCTTTCTTCCTGCGGATAGGCGGCCCGGGACAGCGTCAAGGTGCTCAAGGCTTTCGAGACATCCGCGACCGGGACTTTCAGTTCCTTGCCGAGCTGGAATTGGATCACGGTGCCGCCGGTGAAGTCCACGCCCAAGGCGCGGTCCTGGCGGACGCCGAAGGCCGCCAACGAGGCGAGCAGCAAACCGACGGAGACCAACCCGCAGACGCGGCGCTTGCCCATGAAGTCGATGTTGGTCGCTTTGATCAAATTCAGGAAACTGAGTTTGCTGAGGAAGTTGGTGTCGATTCCCCAACGGAACAGCACCCGGGTGACCAGAATGGCCGAGAACATCGAGGCGACGATGCCGATGGTTAGGGTCACTGCGAAACCACGGATCGAGCCGCTGGTGAAGGCGTAAAGGATAACGGCGGTGATCAACGAAGTGATGTTGGCATCGAAAATCGCACTGAAGGCCTTGTCATAAGCGGCGCCGATGGAGTTTTTGAGGGTTTTTCCGGATTCCATCTCCTCACGGAGTCGCTCGTAAATCAGAACGTTGGCGTCCACGGCCATGCCGATGGAGAGGATGATGCCGCAAATCCCGGGGAGTGAGAAGGTGAAGCCGAACATCGCCATCACCCCGAACAGCACGATGCCGTTCACGATCAGGCCACCGGCGGCGACAAGGCCGGCGGTGCGGTAGTAGAGCAGGATGAAAACGAAGGTGATCGAAAGACCGATGATGCCCGCCCAGATCCCTTGTTGCACGACGGCGGAGCCGAGGGTGGCGGATACGCTGCTGAATGATTCGACGACGAGGGCGTTTTCCAGTGGGTTCATCAGCGAGTTCGCGAGGCTTTGGACTTCGCCGGGTTCGTTCAGGCCCTCGATGATGAATTGTTTGCCCAGTGGCACTTGATTGACCACCGGCGCGCTGATGACTTCGCCGTCGAGCACGATCGCGATGCGATCCACTCCTGGGCGCATGTCCTTGGTGAGGGCGATCATTTTATCGGTGCCGTCACTGTTGAGTGTGATGGAAACGGCGTCCCCTTGCTGAGGGGAGGGGACGGCATTGGCGATGTCCGAGCCGCCAAGGGCCATCCGGCGGTTGAGCAGGATGGGGCGGAGGGTTTCGTTGTT
>JBBECN010000184.1:11161-13738 GCA_040881795.1 Akkermansiaceae bacterium | reverse complement strand
GCGAAGTACCAGAAAAACAACAGCATCAAGGCCAACCCGGTCAGAAACAGGGTCAACGGGTCTTCAAAAAATGAGATGGCAAGCATGGTGGAAACGTCAGGGGTGGGCTCCAAAATGGGGCGCGGAATCGATAAAAGAAGGGTGGGTTATTTCGCGGAAACGTCTTTTTTGTGGACGGTCGCGATCGCCGGTTTGTCGAACTCAAGCATCGTGCCCTCGGCCACTTTGACGACCACGGTGTGCTCTTTCACATTGTGAACGATGCCGTGGATGCCGGCGGAGGTGACGACTTTGTCGCCGGCTTGCAACGAGGCGATGCGGGCGGCCATTTCCTTGCGCTGGCGTTGTTGCGGGCGGATCAAGAGGAAGTAAAACATGACGACCATCAGGCCCATCATGATCAGCGGATTGCCCAGCAAACCGGCGGGTCCGGCGGGCGGCGCGGCGGGTGTTTGGGCGAGGATGAGGTGGGCGATGGAAGTGTGGATTGGAGTCATGGTGATTCGGATCGGGTGTAGCGCCGGATGAAGGAGTCTTTGTAGGCGGAGAAGTTACCTGCGGTGATTGCTTCCCGCGCACCGGCGACGAGGCGCAGGTAGAAATGCAGATTGTGAAAGGAAAGCAACCGCAAACCGAGGATTTCGCCCGCGCGGAAGAGGTGCCTGAGGTAGGCGCGGGAAAATCCGGCGACGTGGGGGTGCGCGCTTTCGCAGAGCGGCCGCGGATCTTTGGCGTGAATCAGGTTCTTGATGTTGATCGGTCCATCCAGCGTGAAGGCCATGCCGTGGCGGGCGATCCGGGTGGGCATCACGCAGTCGAACATGTCCACCCCACGGGCGATCATTTCCAAAATCTGCGGCGGCGTGCCGAGGCCCATGGCGTAACGAGGCTTGTCGTGCGGCAGAAAAGGTATCGCGTTTTCGATCGCCCGGAACATTTCATGCTCCGGTTCTCCGACGGAAACTCCGCCGATCGCGTAACCATCGAAGCCGAGTTCGACGAGTTCGCGGGCGGATTGTTCGCGTAAATCGGCGAAGATCGAGCCCTGGACGATGCCGAAGTGCTGCTGCCTTCCATCACCGGAGCGCGGTTCGTGGGTGGTGACCCAGTCCTTGCAGCGCCTGGCCCAGCGGGTCGTCAGCGCAAGGGATTTGGCGGCGTAGGCTTCGTCGCACGGGTAGGGCGGGCACTCGTCAAACAGCATCGCGATGTCGGATCCCAGCGCGGCCTGGATATCCATGCTGAGCTCCGGGGTGAGCATCATTTTCGAGCCGTCGAGGTGGTTTTGGAAACGCACGCCTTCCTCCGTGATTTTGCGCAGCTTCGCCAACGACCAAACTTGGAAGCCACCGGAATCGGTGAGAATCGGTTTTTTCCAAGTGCTGAAACCATGCAGCCCGCCGAGATCCCGGATGAGTTCATGGCCGGGCCTCAGCCATAGATGGTAGGTGTTGCCGAGGATGATCTGGGCCCCGAGTTCTTCGAGTTCCAAGGGGTGCAGCGTCTTGACGGTGCCCTGCGTGCCAACCGGCATAAAAATCGGGGTTTCCACCGTGCCATGGGGCAAAACAAGGCGTCCGCAGCGTGCGGAGGATTGCGGATCGGTGGCGAGAAGGGTGAATGACACGGGCTGGCGCTGGGCAATAGGGTAGAAGCCGGAAGCGGCCAAGCTCAAAGACACGCGATCCGGCGTGGAAAACTATTTTCAGTTTTTGCAGAAACATTTTGCCGGGCGAGGAGTTTTCCTCTTGGTCGAGGCCGGTTTTGCAGGAAGTGAAAATTCTTGGAATAATTTCCTCTGGCGCGAATCCAATTTGTGGGTATGATCACCCAGCGTTTAAATCCAATAACCTACCAACCTCAAGAAAACATATGAAACTCCTACTCAGCGCTCTCTGCGCATCGTTCATGGTCGCCCCTCTCGCCTCAGCCGCTGATTGCGATAAAGGCAAGTGCAAGGACAAACAAGAAGAAGGCACGCTCGCCGGTAAGTGCAAGGACAAGGAAGGCGACTGCGACAAGGAAGAAAAGGGCACTCTAGCTGGCAAGTGCAAGGACAAGGACGGCGAAGAAGCCAAGGAAGAAGGCACTTTGGCGCATTGCGGCAAGTGCGAAAAGGATCACGACAAGAAAAAGGAAGAAGAGAAAAAAGAAGGCACTCTCGCTGGTAAGTGCAAGGACAAGGAAGGTGACTGCGACAAAGAAGAGGGCACTTTAGCGCATTGCGGCAAGTGTGAAAAGGATCACGACAAGAAAAAGGAAGAAGAGAAAAAAGAAGGCACGCTCGCTGGTAAGTGCAAGGACAAGGAAGGCGACTGCGACAAAGAAGAAGGCACTTTGGCTGGCAAGTGCAAAGACAAGGAAGGCGATTGCGACAAAGAAGAGGGCACTCTCGCTGGCAAGTGCAAAGACAAAGAAGGCGACTGCGACAAGGAAGAAGGCACTCTCGCGTAATTTGACCCAAAATTTCTTTTTGAAAACCGCCGGATGCCCTCCGGCGGTTTTTTTATGCTCGGTCAGGCGTTTTGATGCGGATTGACCCCGCCGGCTTCCATCCCCAGATTTACGCAAGATGAT
>JBBECN010000184.1:0-11061 GCA_040881795.1 Akkermansiaceae bacterium | reverse complement strand
GTTTTGATGCGGATTGACCCCGCCGGCTTCCATCCCCAGATTTACGCAAGATGATTGATGTGGTTTGTGGCGTGATTCAAAACTTGGAAGGTGGCTTTCTGGCCTGCCTTCGTCCTCAGGGAAAACATCTGGGTGGGCTCTGGGAATTTCCAGGTGGCAAGGTGGAGTTGGGTGAAACCCCTGAGACCGCCCTCGTGCGGGAACTGCGGGAGGAATTGGCCGTCGACGTCGAAATCGGCCCGCCGCTGATACCGGTTATTTGGCAATATGATGAAAAAACCATCCGATTGTTGCCGTTTCATTGTAGGATTGTCGGAGGAATACTCAACGCCGTGGAGCACGAGCGACTTTTTTGGTGCCTGCCAGAAAATTTCGAGAGTCTCTCCTGGGCCGCCGCCGACCTTCCGATCCTCCGTGAAATCCTTTCTGCTGCAAATGAAACGGCAAATTGACTTCGCCATTCGTCCTGTTAATTTCTAGCTTATCCGAAACCCATGAACGTCTCTCTCACACTCACCCTTGTTTTGATGGCCACCTCAGTCGGGGGGCTCGTCGCGCAGGATTCCAGATCCGCCAAGGCCCCAGACCCGGCTGTCCTGAAAAAAGCCGCGCTGGAAATCGATCAGCACATCGCCTCGTTTTATCGAAATCGCAAACTTCCCGTGCCCGGCGTGACCGATGACGCCACGTTCCTCCGGCGAGCGTTTCTAGTCACCGCCGGGCGCATTCCCACCGCTGAGGAATCCCTCGCATTCTTGGAAATCGAGGACCCGGCGAAGCGTGAGGCTTTGGTGGACTATCTGCTAAAGTCTCCTGGCTTTTCCAGCCACATGACGAACTGGGCTTTCGACCTCCTCCGAATCACCGACGGGCGGATCGGCGGCACGGGAAATAACGAACCCTACCGGAATTGGGTTCGAAATGCGATTTCCGACAACATGCCATGGGATGAGTTCACCAACCGCCTCATCGCCTCGTCCGGCGATGGTTGGGATCCGCAGACCGCCGCCGTCGGCTACTACACGCGCGATCGCGGCATGCCGCTTGATAATCTTTCCAACACGATGCGCGTCTTCCTCGGCGCGCGCATGGAGTGTGCCCAATGCCACGACGATCCTTTCGGAACCACCGAACGCCACGATTTTTACCAACTCGCCGCTTTCACTCACGGACAGTCCACGGTGAATCAAAATTACATGCGCCCGATCTGGAATGAATATCGGGAGGACCAGAAAACCAAGCGCGAGGAATACCGCCTCGCTCAAGTTCTGTGGGATCGCGTTTACGAAATGTCCCTCGCTGGTTCCGGTTCCGGAAAAATCCATCTGCCCTCGGACTATCAATACCGCGATGCCACCCCCGGTGCCCTCGTCGGCGCCCGCACTCCCTTTGGCCGCACCGTCCGTATGTCGGAAAAACGACAGGAGAACGACGGTCGGAAAAAACTCGCCGAATGGATGATCACCAAGACCAGCAACCAGTTCGCCACCATCATCGCCAACCGCATGTGGAAACGCATCATGGGCAAAGGCATTTACGAGCCGGTCGATACTTTCGTCCCCACGGACAAAACCCATCACCCCGCTCTCGTTGGTCATCTCACGAAGCTGATGGTCGATTTAAACTACGATCTCCGCACCTTTCAAAATGTGCTGCTGATGACCCGCACCTTCCAATTCGCCACCAACCCGAAACCCTCGACGGTTGAAGCTGGCGACGACTTCCACGGCCGCAAAATCGAGCGGCTATCCTCCGAACAAATTTGGGATTCCCTCATCACCCTCTCCGCAGGAGATCCTGATAAAAAGGCGCGCCGCACCCTAGATGACCGGATCTACCTTGGAAACACCCCAGTGCTCGTCGGTAAAAAAACCATGACCCAACTCTCGAAAGAGGTTCTCGCCCTTGAATCGGAAACCGAAGTGCGCGGCTACTTCAACAAGCTTCTAGCGGACGTCAAAGGAGCAAGCCGCAGCGACGGTGCCGGCGATTCGATGATGATGGGCACCGCGCGTCCTTATAACAAGGATGCCAAGGTTCGTGCATCGGAACTGCCATCTCCCGCACCCCGCGATCACTTCCTCTATCTTTTCGGCTCCTCGGACCGCGAGGTGGTGGATGCCTCAAGCCGTGAGCCCAACGTCGGCCAGGTGCTTTCCTTGATGAACGGCTTCGTCCAGCGCGAACTCGTCAACAAACCCGAGGCCCACCTCTATCAGAGTCTCGCCGGCGCGAGTTCGGACAAGGAGAAAATCCGCCGCCTCTATATCGCCATCCTGACCCGGCCGCCGACCGATGAGGAGATGACATGGATGATGGATGAGGTGAAAAACCAAGGTGAGGAAGGATATCGCAACATCGTCTCCGCCCTCGTCATGTCCTCTGAATTCCTCTTCCTTCAATAACACACCCTACTAACCCATGAGCCCTTTTTTAAAAGCCGATGAATTAACCCGAAGGCAGTTTGTTTCCAACGCCGCGCGCGCCTACCTCGGCGTCCATCTCTTCCCGATGCTCGGAGGCACGCTCGCCAGCGCCGCGCCCGCCGAAGTTGCCAAAGGCAGCAAGGCCAAACACGTCATCTATCTGTTCATGGCCGGCGGCATGAGCCACGTCGATACCTTCGATCCCAAACCGAAGAAAAAAGACGTCATGGGCAAAACCGAAGCCATCAACACCAAGGTCGATGGACTCATGTTAGGCCATTACCTCAAGAACACCGCCGGAGTCGCGGACAAACTTTGCGTCATCAATTCGATGAACTCCACGCAAGGCGCCCATGAACAGGGAGCCTACACCATGCACACCAGTTATGACATGCGCGGCACCATCAAACACCCGTCGCTCGGCTCCTGGGTCGTGCGCCTAGGCGGGCGGCTCCATCCCGAGTTGCCCGGCTTCGTGGCGGTGAACAGCTCGCCCGATCACACTGGCGGCGGCTTCCTCGGTGCCAAATTCGCCGCCGCTCCCATCGGCAGCCCCGACGACGGGCTGCTCGACTCCCGCCGCTCCGCCGCCGTCTCAGCCGAGGATTTTGATCGCCGCCTCACCCTCGCCGACAAGCTCAATCGCCAGTTCCACGGTCGTTTTCCCAACGCCGACGTGCAAGCTTACGAGGAGCTTTATCGCGAGGCCATCACCCTCATGAATTCCAAGGACCTCAAGGCTTTCGATCTTCGCGAGGAACCCGCCGCCACCCGCGAACTTTACGGTTCCGGACGATTTGCCCAAGGCTGCCTGCTCGCCCGCCGTCTGGTGGAAAACGACGTGCGCTTCGTCGAAGTACAACTCGGCGGATGGGACACTCACTATGACAATTTCACGGGTGTCGAAGGCCGCTGCCGCGAGTTCGACCAAGCCTATGCCGCCCTCATCACGGATCTGGAAAAGTGCGGAAAACTCCAGGATACGCTCGTCGTTGTCGCCACTGAGTTCGGCCGCACCCCCGAAATCAAGGCCGAGCACCAGGACGGCCGCGACCACCATCCCGGTGCCTTCTCCTGCGTCCTCGCCGGCGGCGGAATCAAGGGCGGCATCAATCACGGCACCACCGATGCTTCCGGAAGCAAGGTCAAGGACGGCATCGTTTCCGTGCAGGACTTCAACGCCACCATCGCCCATGCCCTCGGCCTGCCCTACGATCTGGTCCTGATGTCGCCCACCAAGCGTCCCTTCAAGATCGCCGACAAAGGCAAGCCCATCACCACCATCTTCGCGTAAGTGATGTGAAAATGCGCTTTCTTCGCTGCGGGCTTCGTGCTGTTTTTCCGGCGTGACTGCCGTTACAAACATTTCGACCTACCGCTTTGCCGAACTCACCGGTCTCAAGGACTTGCGTGAGGATCTCATCTCCGCCTGCAAGCACTGGGGTTTGAAGGGGACGATTTTACTCAGCACGGAGGGGATCAATCTGTTCGTCGCCGGTGCGGCGGAATCCATCGATTTGTTGTTGAAAAAACTCCGCTCGATTCCTGGGTTAGAAGGGCTTGAACCGAAAGTCAGCATCAGCGAGACTCAACCGTTTAACCGCATGCTGGTGCGGCTGAAGAGGGAAATTATCTCGTTCGGCGTCGAAGCGGTGCGCCCGGCCAACTACACCTCGCCGAAGCTTGCGGCGAAAGATCTGAAGCGCTGGTTGGATGAAGGGCGACCGGTCACCTTGTTGGACACCCGCAATGATTACGAGGTGAAACTCGGCACTTTCAAGGGTGCGATCATTCCCCACATCAACACCTTCCGCGAATTTCCGGATGTGGTTAGAAAACTGCCGGTAGAACTCAAGGACCAACCGGTGGTGATGTTCTGCACCGGCGGCATCCGTTGCGAAAAAGCCGGGCCGTTCATGGAACTCGAAGGTTTCAATCAGATCTATCAGTTGGACGGCGGCATCCTGAAATATTTCGAGGAATGCGGCGGCGATCATTACGATGGCGAATGTTTTGTGTTCGACCAACGGGTCGGGGTGGATCCGGGTCTGCGCGAGTCGGACTACGCGGTTTGTTTCGCCTGCCAGGCGCCGCTGGACACCACGGACCAGGAGGATCCTCGCTACGTCCACGGCGTGAGCTGCCCGCATTGTTTTGTCAGTGGGCCCGAGCGCATGGCGGAGCGGATCGCGGCGCGACACGCGGCGCTTGTTAGGGTTTCAAATCCGCTTCCCGGATCGATTCTAACGGAAAACCGGCGGCCGGTCAATATTCCCGCGGCTTATGACGGTTGGCAATTGTTGGACACCTTGGCGGCGGTCTTCCCGCAGATTCCCCGCGAGGAGTGGGAGCGGCGCTGCGAGGCCGGGCGGTTTGTGAACTACGGTGGTACCATCCGGACCAAAGACCACATCGTCCGTGGCGGCGAGCGGGTGGTGCAGATTTTCCCGCCGGATGTGGAGCCGCCGGTGTCGGCGGACATCCGGATTGTGCATGAGGACGAGGCGATTCTGTTGGTCCACAAGCCGGCCCCGTTGCCGATGCATGCCAGCGGGCGCTTCCATCGCAACACGCTTCAACACCTGCTCAACGAGGCCTACGCGCCGAAATATCCGCGCCCGGTGCATCGCTTGGATGCGAACACCACTGGCCTGGTTTTGTTTGCCCGTACCCGCCATTTCAGCCGCTTGCTGCAGCGCCAGTTCATCGAAGGCACGGTGGACAAGCGGTATCTGGTCAGGGCGCTCGGCCATCCCGCGCAGGATGTGTTTTTCTCCGAAGCTCCGATTTCCGCCGAACCGGAAGTGATGGGAACCCGGGGGATCGACGAAGAAAATGGCCTCGCCTCACGCACGGACTTCACCGTAATCGAGCGCTGTGCGGATGGAACGTCGTTGTTAGAAGCGAAGCTCGGGTCCGGCCGGACCAATCAGATCCGCGTGCATCTTTGGGGACTTGGTCATCCCGTGGTGGGCGATCCCGCCTACCTTCCCGGGCGGCAAATCGGCACGACGCAGACGCTGGCTCCGGGGGATCCGCCGTTGCAACTCCACGCTTGGAAGCTCTCATTCGTGCACCCGGCCAGCGGGGCGAAAATGAATTTCGAAACCGCACGCCCGGACTGGGCTTGTTGATTCTGTGTGGGAAGAGAGGGTAAGGAGGGACGGACTCCGGCCGCCCAAGCCCATGAGGGGAGTATGAAAAGCGATTCTCTCACCTCATGGGCTCCCCATGGCAAAGCGGCCGGAGTCCGCCTCTCCTTATTCAGGCGATGGCCTTGCTCGGTAGGACTTGCGGATGGGATTTTTTCGGCAGGCAGAGCATCGCTTCGGCGATGAAGAAGAACAGCACGGCGATGAGGAAGGCGCGCCAAACATCGCGGGAGAGCGAGGGGTCGTTCGCTTGGCCGGCTTGATCGAGCAGCGTGTGGTTGATACCATCGAGGGCGGTGTCGAGCGCCTCGCGGGAGAGGATTTCCGGGGCGTCTTCCTGGGGCGGGCGGTTGACGGCTAACAGGCGCTCACCCAGGCGGAAAATACCGGATTGATAGGCTGCATTGGCGGGATCCGGCGACCCGAAATCGTCCAGCCGGGTGCGGGTTTCACCGGGAAGTAGCCGGGTGGTCTCGCTGCCGACGGTGGTGAGGTAGGAAGCGTCGAAGCGATCGGCCCCGGCGGCGACGATGCGCTGGACGGTGGGGAGCAGGACGTCGGCATCGCCCAAATTGGACCACGTGTAATCCGGGAGCGAGCCGAGGAACCAAGCGGTGCCCTGATCGGTGATCCGACGGCTGATGAAGGGTTCTTCATCCTCCCAGCGGGCGAGCGGGCTGGCATCGCCGAGAGGGATTTGGCGGCGGATGGCGCGCATGCGTTCGGCAGGGATGGGGGTGCCATCGAGCCCATCCCGCAGCGGACCATCGTTGCGGTTCCAGTCCTTGAGGATGAAAAATTTGCCGGTGGCGGCTTCTGTGGGATCGGACCATTTGATGTCGAGAAACGTGTTTTCCGATGGATTGCCCGGAGGGAAAAACAGGACGTGGCCGCCGGATGTTAGGAAACGGGTGAGAATGTCCGCTGCGGGGCCGGTGGGGAGCGGGGCGGCCCAGAGGATGGTGGCGATATCCGCGGTGGCGAGGGTGCCGGCTTGGGCGGGATCGATGCGCGCGGCGTTCTGGTTTCCAAATCCGGGTGGCGCGGCGGCGAGTGTGAGATAGCCAGCGGCTTCGCCGGGTGGGGCTACGATGACCGATTTGACCGGCCGCGACGGTCCGTAAGCGAAGAAGGTGGCGTTGTCGTTGGGATTTCCATCCGCGGGGATGGTGAGCCAGCCATAGCCGGTGGCGCTGTCCGTCGGAATGGCGATGCGTTTTTGAAGGCGGAGGGACTGGGTGGGGAGCGTGACTGTCTCGGTGGTGCGGGTGCCGTTGAGGTGGGAGGTGAGCGGCAGGCTGGTGGTGCCGCGCGCGTTTTCGGCGCGCAGGATTTCCAGATCCAGCAGGATTTCATCGCCGGTGCGGCGGCTGCTGAGCAGGCGGATGTTGGTGTTAGCGGCGGATGGGCCGGTGAGCGAGAGGACGCGGACGGCGGGTTTGCGCGGGAGTGAGGCAAGGGTGGCGCGGGCGGTGGACCAGCGCTCGTCATCGGGGTTCCAGTTGGAGGATTGGAGGTCGGAAGCGAGCCAGATTTCCGAGCGCCCGGGAGTTTCCAGCAGAAATTCGGCCGCGAGATTGAGCAGGGTGGGGAAATCGGCGGCGGTGTCGGTGGTGGCGGTGGCCGAGAGCTCGGCGAGGGTGTCGGGCGAGGGCACTTCCTGGGGCTTTTTGCTGGCGCTATCGATGAGCACGAGGCGCGGCGAGCCAAGATTGACCATGGCGTCGCGGACTTTTTCGATGACGATTTGGCGGCGCGAATCCAGGCCGTCGCCGGGTTTTGCCTCCATCGATGCGGAGCGATCCAGCAGCAGGACGACCGTGTCGATGGAGCCACCACCCCAGCCGATGAGGCCGGAAATGATCGGGCGGGCGGCGGCGAAGACAAGCGCGGCAATGGCGAGCGCGCGGCATGTTAGGATGAGGATGTGGCGGAGCTTTTTCTTGCCACGAGACTCGCGTGTGGCCTTGAGCAGGAACTGCATGGCCGCCCACTGGATGGTCTTGTGGCGGCGCTTGTTGATCAGATGGATCACGATGGGAACGGCTGCGGCGAGCAGTCCCCAGAGGAGGAGTGGATTTAAAAATAGCATCAGTGCGGGTGGCGGATGGAGAAATCAGCTTTCAGGGAAAATTTTCCTCGGATACGTGTTTTTCGAAATCCATGGCTTGGTGGAGGATGCGGGCGATTTCGACGGTATTGTTGTGGATGCGGGAGAAAAACACGTGTTTGCCACATCGGAATGTCCGGCAGCCTGCCGCTAAGTCTCCTCGGTCGCTACTTCCGGGAAGGAATGGATTTGCAGCGATACTGTCGCGTGCCGTAGCGAGCAATTCGAAGTAAGAATCGGCCTGATCAACCCCCCATTTTTTGACCGTGTATCGAAAGATGGATTCGATATCTTCGTCGGCATAGCTCGAAACCCTAAAGGCGCTCATTGCTTTACGCTTTGAACTCCGCTTTCACCTGGGCCAGAATTTCCTCGAATGTGCGAGTGGAAAACTCGCCGCGATCCAGGGCGTCGAAGCCCATTTGAACCTCTTTTTTGAGATGGTTGTATTTCAGTTCAGCCATCGAATCGTAGTCATCCTTCGAGGTCAGAACGAACTCGGGTCGACCGTGCTTGGTGATCATCACAGGGCCCGTGCGGGCGGTGTCGAGGACGCGTCCGAGTTGCTGCTTGGCTTCGTTGGCGGTGAATGTCTTCATTTCATTTAAAATGGACGAAACGGATGAAATGGCAAGGCGGGAGAATCAGTGCTTCGACTTCGGCAGCCTCGCCGTGAGGAATTCGCGCAGCAGCGGTTCCAACGGGGTATCGGTGGGAATGAGCTGATAGTCGGCGGCGGCGTCATGGCATTTCGCGCGGACGGCGGTGAGGAAATCGCGCAGGGCGGCTTTGTATTCGTCGGCGATCAGGTTGGGCTCGGCAACCAGGGAGGTTCCGTCTTCGAGATCGACAAAGCGGTGGGGGCGGTCGAACTCGAAGCCGATTTCCTGCGGGTCCATCAGGTGGAAGACGGAGATGTCGTGCTTGCGGTAACGCAGGTGCTGGAGCGCCTCGCCGAGGGCAACGGGATCGGTGAACAAATCGGATAGAATGACGATGAAGGCGCGTTGGTTGATTTTTTCCGCGATGGTGTGGAGGGCGGTGAGTAGGCCGGTTTCGCCGGAGGGCTGGATTTTTGCGAGGGTGGAGAAAAACCGCTCCAGGTGGGCGGCGCGGCGGCTGGGTGGGACTTCGAGGTGGAGCTTGTCGGTGCAGATCGAGAGTCCGGCGGCGTCGCCTTGATTGACGAGCAGGTAGGCGAGAGACGCGGCGATCCGGCGCGCGACCTGGATTTTCGCCTCGCCCTTGCCTGCAAAATTCATCGAGCCGGAAGCATCGACGACGAAGTAGGCGCGCAGGTTGGTGTCTGCTTCGAATTCCTTGATGTAAAAACGATCCGAGCGTGCGAAGGCCTTCCAATCGAGGCGGCGGGTGTCGTCGCCGGGAACATATTTCCGGTATTCCGCGAATTCGACGGACGAGCCGCGGTGGGGCGACCGGTGTTTGCCGGCGACGTTGCCCATCATCGGCGCCCGCGACTCGATGGGCAGCGAGGCGAGGCGTGAGAGCAGGGTGTTGTCGAGGAAATCGTATTTCATTTTTCCCGCATCTCTTTGATCAGTCGTTCTACGATTTTTTTGGAAGTCATCCCTTGGGACTCGGCGGAGAAATTCGTGATGACGCGGTGGGTGAGCACCGAGGGGGCGACGGCTTCGAGATCCTCGAGCGACGCCATGTAGGAACCGCGCAGGGCGGCGCGGGATTTGGCGCCGAGGATGAGGTATTGCACGGCGCGCGGGCCCGCGCCCCAGCCGACGGTGTCCTTGATCCATTGTGGGGACTCGGGTTCGCCGGGGCGGGTTTTGCGGACGATTTTGACTGCGTAGTCATAAAGGTGTTCCGGGACTGGGACACGGCGGACGAGTTGTTGATAAGCGATGACTTTTTCGCCATCGAGCAAATGGCTGAGTGCTTGGCGGGCGCTACCGGTGGTGGCGCGGGCGATTTCCTTCTCCTCGGCCGCGGACGGGTAATCCACTTCGATGAGAAACATGAAGCGGTCGAGTTGGGCTTCCGGGAGCGGGTAGGTGCCCTCCTGCTCGATGGGGTTTTGGGTCGCAAGCACAAAAAACGGCGGCAGCAGCGTGTAGGTCGTGCCAAGCACGGTGACCTTGTTTTCCTGCATGGCCTCGAGCATCGCGGACTGGGTTTTTGCGGGTGCGCGGTTGATTTCGTCGGCGAGCACGATGTTTGCGAAGACAGGTCCCTTGATGAATTCAAATTCGCGGCGCCCGCCCACTCCGGATTCCTGGATGATGTCGGTACCGGTGATGTCGGCTGGCATCAGGTCGGGGGTGAATTGAATGCGGTTGAAGGAGAGGTCGAATGTTTGGGCCACCGATGAAACCAGCAGGGTCTTCGCCAACCCCGGCACGCCCATCAGTAATGCGTGGCCACGGGCAAACAGGCAAATGGCGAGCTGTTCGATGACTTCATCCTGGCCAATGATGGCCTTGGCGAGCTCGGTGCGGAAGGCTTGGAAGGTTTTTCCGAGCTCGTCGATCGCGGCGACGTCGTCGGGAGGAAGCTGAGTGGCGAAGTCTGGGATGGATTCCATGGGTGATTGGTAGGTGATGGCGAAGCTAAGAGGCGTCCTTGTTTTGTCCAGTAGGGAAGTCGGTTTGAAGCTTTGTATCTACCGGGGATTCTTGGGCGCACCCATTTCCAACTGGTTGACGGATGCACTGCCATTTCAAAAAACACGCGGGAAATTTCCATTTACGGCTTGCCAGCCCCCGGCGGTCTGCTAAATCACCCGCCCCGCGGAGTCTCCAGAGCAGTCTGGTGGCCCTTTGCGATCACGCGAAATTCACGCACATCATGGCACGTATCCTAGGTATTGAAATTCCCAATGAGAAGCGCATCGAAGCTTCTCTGCCCTACATGTTTGGTATTGGTCGCCCCACGGCGGCGAAAATCCTCGAACACGCAGGGATCGACCCAAACATCCGCACCGGCCAACTCAGTGAGGAGCAACTCGTCCGCATCGCCCAGGTGATCCAAGCGGAATCCATCATGGTGGAAGGTGACCTTCGCCGTGAGCGCCAATCGCAGCTCAAGCGTCTGACCTCCATCAATTGCTACCGTGGCATCCGCCACAAGCGCGGTTTGCCGGTCCGTGGACAGCGCACCCGCACCAACGCACGCACCCGCAAGGGCAAGAAGAAGACCGTGGGCGTTAAGAAATAATTTTAGTTAATACTCATGTCTGAAGAAACCAACCAAGAAGCTGCCGTAGAGTCGGCAGTTGAGCCCGTAGCAGCTCCAGCACCCGCCACCCCATCCGCTCCAGCACCTGAAGCGGCCGCCAACATCGAAGGCGCGCCGAAAAAGGAAGCCAAGCGCGACATCTTCGCCGAAATCGGCGGCGGTG
>JBBECN010000183.1:0-82354 GCA_040881795.1 Akkermansiaceae bacterium | reverse complement strand
AGCGGCTTCCGCGGTGGCTCTTGCGGAACTTGGTTCGTTTGGGCATCAAAGGCATAACTCGGTCTTTCCAGGAAAGGGGTTAATAGTAGATTTAAGAGAGATAGAAATCAGTTGCGGTTGTTCGGGCGACGGTCGGCTCCACGATCACCACCGCCGCCACCGCGGCGGTCTCCGCCACGGTCACCACGGTCGTTGCGACCTTGGGGTTGCTTGCCGGTGCCGTCGTCTTCCTTCTTGTTGACCCAGCACTTGATGCCGATGATGCCATACAAGGTGCGGGCTTCGGCGAAGCCATAGTCGAGTGGGACGCGGAGAGTTTGAAGAGGCACTTTGCCTTCGCGGTAGCCTTCGGCACGGGCGATGTCCGCACCACCGAGGCGGCCGGCACAACGGAGGCGAATGCCTTCGGCACCAAATTCCATGGCCGTCTGCAAGGCGCGCTTCATGGCGCGGCGGAAGGAAATCCGGCGCTCAAGTTGCACGGCGATTTGCTCGGCGACGAGTTGCGCATCAAGCTCGGGCTTGCGGATTTCGATGATGTCGATCTTCACTTGGGCACCTTTGCAAAGGCCGGTGATGTCTTTGGTCATCACTTCGATTTCCTTGCCTTGGCGACCGATGATTAGGCCAGGGCGGGAGGTGTGAAGGGTGACACGAACGCTGTTCCATGCACGCTCGATGACCACTCGGGCCAGACCTGCATTGATCAGCTTATTCTTGAGGTAGCCACGAATCGCGAGGTCTTCGTGGAGCTTGTCGGTGTAGTCTTTGCCGCTGGCATACCACTTCGAGCGCCAGTCTTTGTTGACGGCGAGACGGAATGCGATCGGATTTACTTTTTGGCCCATGGTCGGTGAGGAATGAGATTAAATGAGAGGGTTTCAGGCTTCGGCTGCGACTGCGGCGGCTGGAGCGTCTTCGACATTTTTGGCAGCTGCCTTGCGGGCGACTTTCTTTTTCTTCTCGGGGGCGGAGCCGACGAGAGTGATCGAGATGTGGCTGGTGCGCTTGAGGATCGGGCCGGCGGATCCCTTGGCCCGCGGCTTGAAGCGGCGGAGGGTGGGACCGGCGCCGATGACGGCTTCCTTGATCACGAGCGTGGTCGCATCGAGGGAGAAATTGTTTTCCGCATCAGCGATGGCGGTCTTCAAGGTTTTCCCGATGAGCTGTGCGGCTTTCTTGGGAGTGAAGGTCAAAATATCAAGGGCGCTCGATACGGGGAGGCCTTGAATTTCACGGGCGACGTCACGCGCTTTTTTAGGCGAGAGACGTACGAATTTGGTGGTGCTTTTGACTTCCATGGGTCGTCGGACTGTGAGTGGTTACTGCGCGGATGCTTGTGTTTCGAGAACGGCGAGATCGCCGGGGCGTGGGGATTCGGCGACGTTGTCGAGGTGTTCGACAAAGGCGCCACTGACGCCCTTGCGGACGTCGGCTAGAATGGCTTTTCCGTAGGGCTGTTGCCCGCGGGTGAGGCGAAAGGTCATGCCGATTTTGGCTCCCTGGCTTTCGCCTAGGTTGAGAACCAACATGCCACTTTCTTGATCGAGACTGACGATTCGGGCTTGCTGGAGTGAGCCAGTCCGAACATCGGGGCGGGGCTTCTGGCGCAGTCCGAGGACTGCGTCAAGCTCTCTTAGTGAAGTTTCTACACGAAGTCTTGCATCCGGGTCTGAAACCACCGCTTGGCGGAGGTAATCATTCACGGCGGCGGCCAAACGTGTGACGGACCCTTCCAAACTCGTGATGCGCTCGTTGGCGAGTTGCAAATCACTGGCGGCTTGGACGAGGCGGTCGTCTCCCCCATCGAGCAGATTCTTGCCGAGGGCGTTGAGTTGCAAGCGGACTTGGGCGAGTTGCCCGGATGCTTGTTTCTCTCCGCGGTTGGCCTCGGCAAGGCTCCGTTGAAGGGTGGTGTTCTGCTCCTGGAGAGTCATGACGATCTCCTGGAGTTCCTCCGCGGTTGGCGCTTGGGCCACAGCCATCCCGGCGGATGCCAACAACCCGAGGGCGGCGGCAAGTGCTTTGAGATGAAAAGTGGAACGCATGGACGTGGAGGAAGAAACGAGGTGGATTATTTCTTACCGATGCCGCCGTGAGTACGGAAGATACGGGTCGGTGCGAATTCACCGAGTTTGTGGCCAACCATGTTTTCGGTGACGTAAACGGGGACGAATGTCTTGCCGTTGTGGACCGCGAAGTTATGGCTGACGAAATCCGGAGTGATCATCGATTTGCGGCTCCATGTTTTGATGGGCTTGCGATCGGATCCGGCGTCGGCGACGGCGTCGATCTTGGCAAGGAGCTTTTGATCGACGTATGGGCCTTTCTTGAGGGAACGTGGCATAATTAAAGTGCGTTAAATGGTTCGCGGGTGGATTACTTGCGCTTCGCTTTGTGGCGGGACTCGACGATGAAGACGCTGGTGGTCTTCTTTTTGTTGCGGGTCTTTTGGCCCTTCGCGTGGCCCCATGGGCTGAGAAGGTGCTGGCGACCACCACCGGATTTCGATTTGCCTTCGCCACCACCGTTCGGGTGGTCAACCGGGTTCATCGTCATACCGCGGACGGTTGGGCGAACGCCCTGCCAGCGAGTGCGGCCGGCTTTGCCCGAGGTTTCGTTCATGTGGTCGCGGTTTCCGACTTGGCCGATGGTGCAGAAGCAACGATCGTTGAAGCGGCGGATTTCACCGGAAGGCATTTTCACCAGGGCCCAGCCGCCATCGCGGTTAGAAAGCACGGCAAGCTGGCCGGCGGCGCGGGCGACTTTACCGCCGTTGCCAGGGATGAGTTCGATGTTGTGGATCGAAGTTCCGAGTGGCACGGCGCTGAGTGGCATGGCGTTGCCCGTCTTCGGGGCGACGTTGGCACCGGCGACGACGGTGGTTCCGACTTCCAAGCCGAGTGGGGCGAGGATATAGGATTTCTGGCCGTCCTCATACTGGATGAGGGCGATGCGGCAGGTGCGGTTTGGATCGTATTCGATGCCGACAACGGTGGCGGGCGCATCGTGCTTGCCGCGCTTGAAGTCGATCAGACGGTAGTGGCGCTTGTGGCCACCGCCGACGTGACGGATGGTGATGCGGCCGGTGTTGTTACGGCCGCCGCTGCGCTTGAGAGGCGTGAGAAGGCTCTTCTCAGGCTTGCTCTTGGTGATCTCGTCGAAGGACGGGAGATTCTTGTAGCGAGCGGATGGTGTGATTGGCTTGAAAGTTTTCAGGGGCATGACAATCGGAACGTTAGAGTGTTACGTTTGGAGCAGCGGGGTAGATCGCTTAGACGAGATCGAGCGATTCGCCTTCCTTGAGGCGGACGATGGCTTTTTTCCAGTGATTGGTGCGGCCGGCATCGGCACGACGTTGGCGGCGGAGTTTCCCGTCGTAGTTGGCAGTGCGGACTGCCAAGACGGTTTTTCCGAAGAGTTGTTCAACAGCTTGTTTGATTTCAAGCTTGTTGGCCTTGCGGTCCACTTCGAGGGTGACCTCGTTGTTGGTCTCCTGAAGCATGGTGGCTTTCTCGGAGAGGCGGACGTTTTTAATGACCTGGTAAATGTCTTTCATGATCTCGGTGTTAGGTCCGGGGTTCAGGCGGTGCGAGCCGCAAGAGTTTGCACGGCATCACCCACGAGGATGATGGTGTTGGCGAGGAGGAGTTGCTCGACGTTGACGTCCGAACCCGTGACGAGTTGGGCGTAGGCGACGTTGCGGCCGGCGAGGTAGGTCGAGTCGTCGAAGGAATTTCCAACCACGAGGATCTTGCCGAGAGGTGCGATGGCATCGAGAGCGGCGACGAAGGACTTGGTCTTGCCATCGGCGACGGTGAAGGAATCGACGCTCAGGACTTTGCCGGCACTGACGAGATCACCCAGGGTGCGGCGCAGGGCGAGCTTGCGGACGGTCTTCGGCACCTTCTTGGAATAATCGCGAGGGCGTGGTCCGAAGACAACACCACCACCGACGAAGATCGGGGCGCGTTTGTCGCCGTGACGGGCACCGCCGGTGCCTTTTTGCTTGTAGATTTTGCGGTTGTTACCAGAGACCTCGCCCCGGGTCTTGGTGCAAGCGGAGCCGGTGCGGCGGTTGGCGCGATAGGCGACCACGAGATCGTGGACGGCTTGGCGACCTTTCTCGGCACCTACCAACACGAGGTTGGCGGCTTGAGCGTCTTCTGCGGTGAAAGTCTTAGCGGACATGACTGGGAATCGTGAGAGGTTTCAAAAATGCCACCGGATCAGGCGGACTTCTTCTTGGCTGGGCGGACGGTGACATAGTGACCGTTGGAACCGGGAACTGCGCCAGAGACGAGAATCACACCATCTTCTTTGCGGACGGCGACGATCTTGAGATTTTGCACGGTGGTGCGGGTGGTGCCCATGTGACCGGGCATCTTTTGGTTTTTCCAAACGCGACCTGGAGTGGAGCGGCAACCGATGGCGCCGGTTCTGCGGTGCATCATGGAACCGTGGGTTTGCTTAAGGCCACCGAAGTTGTAGCGCTTGTAAACCCCTTGGAAACCGCGGCCCTTCGACTCGCCGATCACGTCAACCCATTGGCCTTCGGTGAAAGTGTCGAGACCGGGATGGACGGCTGGAAGTTCGACACCGTTTTCGACGCGGAATTCCTGGATGAAACGCTTGGGAGCGCAACCGGCCTTCTTGGCGATGCCGAGAGCAGGCTTGGTGGCACGCTGTTCCTTTTGATCGCCATAGCCGACTTGGACTGCGGTGTAACCGTCGGTTTCCGGAGTCTTGGATTGGAGAATCGTATTACCGGAAACGTCGATAACAGTGACAGAGATCATGATTCCGGCCTGTTGATCGAACAGGCGGGTCATACCGATTTTTTTGCCGAGGAGGCCGAGTGACATGGCGATTTAGATTTGAAATTTAAAATTTGAGATTTGAGATTCGGAAGCGGCGAAACTCAGATACGGATGGTGATATCGACACCGGCTGGCAAGTTGAGCTTCTTGAGCTCATCCACCGTGCGGGCGGTTGGATCGACGATGTCGAGAAGGCGCTTGTGAGTGCGGATTTCGAATTGCTCCATCGATTTTTTATTAACGTGAACCGAGCGGTTGACCGTGAACTTTTCGATACGGGTCGGAAGCGGGATCGGGCCGGCGACACGGGCGCCCGTGCGTTTTGCGGTCTCCACGATTTCTTGGGCGGAGCGGTCAATGGCGCGATGGTCGAAGGCGCGCAGGCGGATGCGGATTTTCTGATTTTCCATGGTGGAGAAGTTGTTTGACGGTTTACGTGGTTGGCTACAGGGCGAGTAATCGGGATCAGTTAGCCGAGGCGGTCACTGACGATTTCTTCGACGATATTGGTTGGGACCTGCTCGAAATGCGATGGGGTCATCGCATAGGAAGCACGCCCCGAGGAAAGGGTGCGGACGGCGGTCGAGTAGCCGAACATTTCCTTGAGCGGAACATTGGCATGCACGATGGAAAGCTTGCCTTTGGATTCCGTGTTCTGGATTTGCCCGCGACGGCGGCTGAGGTCGCCCATGACGTCACCTTGGTAATCGTCAGGGGTGGAGACTTCGACTGCCATGATGGGCTCGAGGAGAATGGACTTTGCTTTCTTGAAGCCGTCCTTCATGGCGAAAATGGCCGCCATGGTGAAAGCGTTTTCGTTGGAATCCACGTCGTGGTAGGAACCATCGAGGATTTCAACATGCACATCGATCACGGGATAACCGGCGATGATGCCGTTGGTCATCGACTCGTTGATGCCTTTATAGACGGCGTTGATATATTCCTTGGGGATTGTGCCACCGATAACTTTGTTTTCGATGGTGAGTCCCTTGCCCTTTTCGTTAGGCTTGATGGCGATGATCACATGGCCGTATTGGCCGCGGCCGCCGGATTGTTTGATCAGTTTACCTTCGCCGCCGGCGGCTTGGGTGATCGTTTCGCGGTAGGCGATTTGAGGAGCACCAGTGTTCGCCTCGACCTTAAACTCGCGGCGGATGCGGTCGATGATGATCTCCAGGTGAAGCTCACCCATTCCGGAGATGATGGTCTGGCCGGTTTCCTCGTCGGTTTTGACCATGAAGGTCGGGTCCTCTTCGGAGAGGCGGCCGAGTGCCATGCCCAGTTTTTCTTGGTCGGCTTTGGTTCTTGGCTCGACGGCCATCGAAATGACCGGTTCCGGGAAAGTCGGGGGCTCGAGAACCACGTCGTGGTTGTCAGCGGCGAGGGTGTCGCCGGTGGTGACATTCTTGATGCCGACCATGGCGGCGATGTCACCGGAGTAGCAGGCGTCGATGTCCTTGTGCTCGTTCGCCTGGATTTGGATCAAACGACCGACACGCTCGGAGCGGCGGGTGCGGGGGTTGTAAACGGTGTCGCCCTTGCGGATGACGCCGGAATAAACGCGGAAGAAAACAAGTTTGCCAACGAACTTGTCGGCCCAGAGTTTGAAGGCGAGAGAAACAAACTTTTCGTTATCCGAAGTGATCACTTCGATGTGTTTCTCATGATCATCGGGATCCATGCCGATGGCCGCCGGAATGTCGAGTGGGCTTGGGAGGTAATCGATCACCGCATCAAGCAGATACTGAACACCTTTGTTTTTGAAAGCAGAACCACCGGCGACTGGAATCAGCTTGTTGGTGATGGTGGCGCGGCGGATGCCTTGCTTGAGCTCTTCGAGAGTGATCGGCTCCTCGTTGAGGAATTTTTCGCCCACGATTTCATCCATGTCGGCAACGGCGTTGACGAGTTCGTCGTGGGCCTGTTTGCAGAGATCGACGAGGTCGCCTTCAAGTTCCTTCACCGTGTAGGTGGAGCCGAACTTGTCGTCGTCGGAGTAATAGATCGCTTTTTGATTCACCACGTCGATCTGACCGATCAACTGGTCTTCGGCACCGATCGGGATCAGGATCCGCACGGCGTTCGCGCCTAACTTCTCTTTAACTTCCTCGAAGACGCTTTGGAAATTCGCGCCGGTCCGGTCCATCTTGTTGACGAACACGATCCGCGGAACGTGGTATTTCGATGCTTGTCGCCAGACAGTTTCGGTTTGTGGCTGGACGCCGGCAACTCCGCAGAAAACGACGATGCAACCATCCAACACACGAAGGGACCGCTCGACTTCAGCAGTGAAGTCAACGTGTCCCGGAGTATCGATGATGTTGATGCGCTGTTTCTGGCCTGGGAAAAGCTTGGTCATCCCCTCTTCCTCATGCTGCCACCACTCGGTGGTGACGGCGGCGGAAGTGATGGTGATGCCGCGCTCGCGCTCCTGCTCCATCCAATCGGTCGTCGCGCCACCATCGTGGACTTCGCCGATTTTGTGAATCATGCCTGTGTAGAACAGGATTCGTTCCGTTAGGGTAGTCTTGCCCGCGTCAATGTGCGCGGCGATCCCGATATTTCGGGTGCGCTCGAGCACATATTGGCGGTTTGGACTGTTTGGATTCACGGACGGAATTGCTGGAGCGCTATCTAATGATTAGAACCGGAAGTGAGCGAAGGCGCGGTTGGCTTGCGCCATCTTGTGCACATCGTCGCGTTTGCGGACGGCACTGCCTTGGTTGTTCGCAGCATCCTTGATCTCGTTTGCGAGAGCGACGTGCATCGGAGTGCCTTTGCGATTGCGGGCGTAGTTGACGAGCCAACGCATCGAGAGAGACTCGGAACGATCCGGAGCGACTTCGAGCGGCACTTGATAGGTCGCACCACCGACGCGGCGGGATTTCACTTCCACGCGTGGTTTGGTATTTTCGACGGCGCGGGTGATGACTTCGAGTGGATCGATGGTGTCGACACCTTCATTGGCACGGTCGATGGCGGCATAAACGATGCGCTGGGCGAGCGAACGTTTTCCGGATTCCATCACCTTGCTAATGAGGTGACCAACGAGGGCGCTGTCGTAGCGGGGGTCGCGACGATCGGGCTTGGTAAAGATGCGCTTGCGGCGTGGCATGGCGTTGGGATGGTGTTTTGGTTAAATTAAAAGATTACTTCTTTTTGCCCTTGGCCGGAGCGGCGACAGCACCGGGTTTTGGGCGCTTCGCACCGTATTTGGAACGGCTTTGGCGGCGCTTATCGACCCCGAGGGTATCGAGCGAACCACGGACGATGTGGTAACGAACACCTGGAAGGTCCTTCACCCGTCCGCCGCGAACGAGGACGATGGAGTGTTCTTGCAGGTTGTGGCCTTCACCGCCGATGTAGGCGATGACTTCGAATCCGTTGGTCAGACGCACCTTGGCGACTTTCCGAAGAGCGGAGTTCGGCTTTTTCGGCGTACGTGTCATCACTTGGAGACAAACGCCGCGGCGCTGGGGGCAATTCACGAGAGCGGGTGACTTCGACTTTTCGGCCGGAGTGAGGCGTCCCTTGCGAACGAGCTGATTGATGGTCGGCATGATTTCCTTGCGGTGGTTCTGATTTTCCCATGGGGACAAACCGGAGCGACGACAAGGCGACCTTGTAGTAGCTTTTTTCCGGAGCTGGACCCGATAAATTTTCCCTGTAATTTAAGCTACTTCGATTAAAACGTCAGCAGCCCTCGCTGTGGGGGGGGCGACTCTAGGAGCCGAACCCGACCTGACAAGCCCTATTTTACAAATTTCTTCTAATTTTTCCACAAATCGGGTAATTCGTTAAAATCTTCCGAATCCGAGTGCCCCCGGAGTTCCCTGTTGGGTCCAACCCGGCCAGCATTCATCCAGTTGGCGAGCGCGGCACGAAGCATCTTGGCGAAAAACGAAGAATTCCTGGATCGCTAGGCCCAAAGCGAAAATGTTCACTTATCATGCCATGAAGGGTCGGTGACCGACCCCGCACTCGGCAGATCTCCGCGCAACAACGCGAAACCGCCCGAGACCAACCGCCGCACCGGTTTTCCAGTGCCCGGCTGCACGGTGAGCTTGGGGTCATTCATCCCTTGCTTGAACTCGAATCGGACGGGAACTTCATCCGAGTTCTGCGGAATGGTCTCGTAGACATAGGTGGTCATGATCGAGTCTCACCCGGCACGTCTGTAAATCACAGGCCCATTTTCACGAATCGATCAAGGTCACAATGGCTTCGACGGAGCGGCCGCGCGGTGTTATGGATCGCATCGTGATCCGGTTCTCACGTTGCATTCTGCTGCTCACTGTCCCGCTGGCGGCGGAAAATACGCGGCTCGAATTCGCCCTCGGGGTGTTGGAGCAAACCTGCGGGCTGGATTCTGCAGCGGGGCGTTTTGAAACTACCCGGCTGGCCGATCCGCTTGCGTTGCCACTCGTCCTGCGTGCGGATGCGCTGGATCGTTAAGAATTCCGAGCAAATCCCGGCCCGCAAATCCCGGCCCGCAAATGTCTTGCACAAAGCAGGCAGCGGCACTAACCCCCACACATGACCTCCGAAACGACTCTCATTTTATTCAAGCCTGACGCGATCTCCAAAAACATCACCGGTCAGGTGCTTGCCCGTTTCCAAGCGGAAGGTTTCGTGATCCGTGGCATCAAAATGATGCAGCTCAGCGATGAAATCCTCGCCGAGCACTACTCGCACATCGCCGACAAGCCATTCTTCCCGTCCGTCCGCGGCTTCATGCAGGAGACCCCGGTCATCGCCCTCGCGCTGGAAGGTGAAAACATCATCACCCGCGTTCGCGATTTGCTCGGACCCACCGATTCCACCCAAGCGGCCGCCGGAACCATCCGCGGTGACTTCGGCTTCAAGGACGGCGATGCGAAAATGCGCAACGTCTGCCATGCTTCGGACTCGGTGGAAGCCGCAGCCGCCGAGCTCAAGCGCTTCTTCAGAGACGGCGAAATCTTCAACTACTGAAATAAGGAGAGTGGACATTCCTGTCCACCTGCCGATGGGATGTGAAAGTGAAGTCGTGCAGGCTCACCTTCCTCTCTCCGCCGGCCTCGCGGACAGAATGTCCGCGCTCCTTAGGCCGCCCGGCGATTTGCCAGGGTTGAGGGCTTGTGACCCGGGGATTCGGCCGTTAGCTTTTGACGATGTTCTTCCCCAATTTCGAATACACCACTTGGTTGGGGCTGAGCGCTCTGCTGGTATTCTATCTGGTGGGTATGCTTCACGTGCTGCACGCACTGATGCACGTGCGCACGTCGCAGGGGACCATCGCCTGGGTGATCTCGCTGGTGACGATTCCATTTCTGGCAATCCCGATGTATTGGCTGTTAGGCCGCACCCGGTTTTCCAAAGAGGTCGTCGGACGGCGGGAAAACGACAGCCGCCTGCACAAACTCGCGGTCGCCATGCACCAGCGCTTGGGCAGCTATGCGGTCGATCTGCCGGATGACGATGCCTTCGAGCGCGCCGCGCAACTATTAGGCGGCCTGCCATTCACCCGCGGCAACGATTTGGAGCTGCTCATCGACGGCGAAAAAACCTTCGAGCGGATCTTCGAGGCCATCGAGGAAGCACGGAGTTACCTCTGCGTGAATTTTTTCATCGTCAAGAATGACAAGCTAGGAACGCGTTTCCAAGAGGCGCTCATCGAACGCGCGCGGGCCGGGGTGAGGGTTTACTTTTTGTTCGATGAAATCGGTTCGCACAAGCTGCCTCGGCGCTATCTCAACGCGCTCAAGCAGGCCGGCGTCGAGTGCCATTCCTTCGGCATCAACCGCCATTGGTGGTCGCGGTTTCAGCTCAATTTCAGAAACCACCGCAAGATCGTCATCAGCGACGGCAAGACCGCCTTCATCGGCGGCCTCAACGTGGGCGACGAATATCTCGGCCGCGACCAACGCTTCGGCGAGTGGCGCGACACCCATTTGAAAATGCGCGGCCCGGCGGTGCAATCGATCCAATTGGTGTTCCTCGAAGATTGGTTTTGGGCCGCAGACCACATCCCGGAGTTGCACTGGGAAACCGACGCGCAAGTCGCCGACCAAGTGGCCGCCGTCATCCCCACCGGCCCGGCGGACCCGGCGGATTCCTGGCAGTTGATCGTCGCCGAAGCCGCCAACTCCGCGCGGACCAAACTGTGGATCGCCTCGCCGTATTTCGTGCCGGATGAAGGCGTGCTCACCGCCTTGCAGGCCGCCGCCATCCGCGGCGTGGACGTGCGAATCCTCATTCCCGAGCGCGCCGATCACCTGCTGGTCTGGCTCTCCGCGTTTTCCTACTACGAACAATCCATCCCCTTCGGCGTGAAATTGTTCCGCTACCACAAAGGCTTCCTGCACCAGAAAGTCATGCTCATCGACGATCGGCTGGCCGCCGTCGGCACCGCCAACCTCGACAACCGCTCGTTCCGGCTGAATTTCGAAATCACCGCCTTCTCCACCGATCGCGCCTTCGTCGACGAAGTGGCGGAAATGCTGGTCACCGATTTCTCCTACGCGCTTGAAGCCAAAGTCGAAGGATTCACCGGCAAGCCGTTCCTATTCCGCGCCGCCTGCCGCGCCGCCCGCCTGCTTGCGCCCATCCAGTAGACCGATTGCCCATGAGCGTCCATTCAAGGTCAGCCCTCGAATGGCACATAGTTAAGCCGATGATCGGCGCATCGTGTCTGGATCGTCTCGCTCCAGACCGTTGTCGGAGCATCTTGCTCCGAGTCTGACTCTTCGGAACTGTCCTTACCTTAGTGCCATTCGTCAGCCCTCCGCATTGGGAAAACTTGTTGGACCCGCAACGGATCAGCGCTTCACCACCGCACCCAACTCAGGGCGTTGACGAATGATGTTGGCGAGCATCTTCCGGCAATGATCGTGTTTGGTGCGCTGGCTGAGAAGCTCGGCACTGCGAGTGAAGGATCCCCACTGGACGATGGTCAGCTCCACGGTGCGGCGGCCCCACAGGTTCATGACGTCTTTCGAAGGCTTGTAGATATCCACGGTGCCGGTGCCAAGCAGCGCCGATCCGTAATCGTCAACCACATACAAATAAGGCAATCCTTTGATCCGGAATGTCGTTCCCACAGGGTAGAACGACCAATCCGCCCCCGCGCTCCGCACGCTGTTGCTGTAACGCAATGCCGTCCCGGTGGCATTTTTATTGCCGTAAATCAGGTGATCATCCTCGCTGCACGTGTAGGCGGTGGTGCGAACGATCCGGTTGCGCTCGCTGAACGCGTAAACCGGCATCGAATGCTTGTCGCGAGGTTTCCCCGCGGCAGAGGTCACTGCCACCGACGAAACGGCGGGAAGTGTGAAACTTTCTTTTTTCGCCAAGGCACCGGTGCCGGAGCCAATCAAGGATTTGGATAGCACGCTGACATTGGAACTCCCACAACTGGTGAGAAGCGCCGCAACCAGTGCGAGGGATGAAACGGAAAAAAGTCGGAAAATCATGCTTTAGGAAATGGAAAGAGCTTTCTAGGTGTCCGGTAAAGTCGCGCTTTGCATAGGCGACATCCGGAGATGCGGCAAACCAAAAAAGCCATCGTTAGAGATTTTACCACGCAGTTCTACTGATGGTAAGTCACTTGAGTGCATATCAGCGGTGATTTATTTTGACCAGCCGTTCGTAAATTTCGCTAAAATCCCACTATCGCGTCGTCGCTGGCAGCCAAGCCCGGGCACCGGTGCTGCGCTCGGAAGCGGTCCGGAAAAACCCATCCAGTCCGCGGCGGCCATGCAGGTCCGCCACCGCATCCACCGTCCGGCCCCAGCGCCAGCGGAACCCCGCATCGCGCAGTCTGGTTGGCTCCGCCCAGCGGCTTTTGGTCACCAATTCGGTTTCGGTCCCCATCAGCCTTGCGCCGATTTCCAACATCCACTTGGCCGCCGGCAGTCCGAAAGGCATGCCCACCGCTTCGCGGAACGTGCGCATCCATTCGCGGTTCGTCGGGAATTCTGGCGCGGTGACATTGATCGTCCCATCCAGAAACGGGTCGTGGATCGCAAAATCCATCGCTCGCAGGAAATCCTCCATGTGGATCCAGCTGATCCGTTGATTTCCGGATCCCATCGCGCCGCCGAGACCGCGAACAGTCAGTTTTCTCAGCACATCATAGACGGTCGCCTGCTCGTTGGCCAAAACCATGCCGATCCGCAACGCCAGCTTGCGGGTGACTGCTGGCACCGCCGCCCCGAAAAACGCGTCCTCCCACGCCTGCGCCACTTCGCAGGAAAACCCCTCACCCGGCTCCCCCAGCCAATCGTTCTGCGGCTTATCCTCCGCGTGCCGATACCACGTCGCCGTGCTCGCATTCAGCCAATTCTTTGGCGGCGTCTTGCAGCCGGCGATCGCCTCGCCGATCACCCGCGTCGCATCCACCCGGGAGTCGATGATTTCACGACGGTTTTTCGCGGTGTAGCGGCAGTTCACGCTGCGGCCGGCCAGATTGATGACGGCTTCTGCGCCTTCCAACGCGAGCGCCCACGGGCCGAGGGTTTTGCCATCCCATTCCAAGAACATCCCATCGCCACTCCAGCCCTTACGGCTGCGGGCAATGGCCACGACCTCCTTGCCACGGCGGGCAAAATGGCGGCAGAGATAGCGGCCAAGAAATCCATTGGCTCCGAAAATGACGATCACGGGATTCATAATAATAGGGGTGTGTTAAATTGAGATCAAAAGTTGCAGGCGGCATCCGCACAGAGCGGCGGCAGCATCAAATCAAAGGCGGCGGCAAGTTGCGTGGCACCTTTCACTTCCAGTAAGCAGCAAAGGCGCATCCGTTTCTGGTAGATTGTAACGGTGGCATTCATCTTGGTTTCCTTATTGTTTTGTTTTTGGTAATTCCGATCTTTCAGGAAATTCTGAAAAATCACTGCAAAAAAAATTCCTATCCGAGCAGCTTGGTGGCGAGTTGCAGCGCGAGACCATACTTCATCGATGAGACACGATCCGACATTTTCGAGGCGAATCCGACAAAATCTTCAAGCGCCTGCATCTGGTCGTGAAAGGCCTTACCCTCCGGAGTATCGATGCCACGGGATTCCTCGGCGCACTTGCTCAAAATTGCCAACGCCGGCTCGATCTCCCGCCGCTTCCGCTCGCGCGCCACGATGGTAAAAATCTGCCAAACGTCCTTTTCCCCCTCGAAAAACTCACGCCGCTCGCCTTTTTTCACCACCACCCGGATCAATCCCCACGCCACCAACTCCTTGAGGTTGCTGTGTGCGTTGCCGCGGCTGATTTGCAACTCCTCCATCACCTCATCGGTTGTCATCGCCACCGGGGCCGTCATCAGCAGCGCATGAATCTGCGCCATCGTCCGGTTGATCCCCCACTGGGTGCCAAGCGCTCCCCACTGGCCGACAAACTCGTCGCGGGCGTGTTTTAGTTTTTCGGATCCCTCGCTCACGTTTTCAGTAAATACTGAAAACTCGGAAAGAACAAGCAAATTCATTGTGGCTTAAGAAATGCTCAGCCCGCGTGACGAATGTGCCACACCTCGTTCCGTGAACGCGCCCCTCCGTCTGCTACCTATGAAGTCGATTCGAATTATATCTCCAAAAAATCAAATCATGAAACACTTCCCTAATTCCACATCTCCGTATCGGCGATCGACGCCAGCTCACGGATGGCAAACCTCGCTTTTAGGTCAACTAGGCCAAGACACATTCGCAACTTCCTGCTTAAGACGCGGATTATCCGTCATCGCTGGGCTCACGCTGCTCAGTGGTGCTACGCAGGCACAAGTTACTGATACAGTTTGGAATATGTCCACCGCTACGCCTTCAGCCAGCGGCACCAATGCCCTCGGCGGATCGATCACATCGGGAAACAACAACGGGATGACCACACTTCTGACTAGCAGTTCGGTATCCAGTGGTTATGCGGGATTCAGTGGTAGTGACAACGCCGGCGCGGCGGCAAGAACCGGAGTTCTCAACACCGCCGCTAGTGGCAGCGCTTACTTCGAAGTTTCTCTAACGCCACAAAACGGTGCCACGCTCACTTTGAGCGAAATCAGCTTCGGCTCGCGTGGGACGGGTACCGGTCCTCAGGCCTACACACTCCGGACCAGCACCGACTCATATGCCGCAGATTACGTAACCGGCTCTCTTCTTACAAACTCCACGTGGGCATTGAAAACAAATACGGGGCTCTCTCTCGCTTTTTCCTCGGCAGTGACGTTCCGTATCTACGGCCATAGTGGAGCCGGATCTCCTGCCGTCAACACTGCCAACTGGCGGATCGATGATTTGACCTTCAAAACTTCCACCAGCGGCGGAGAGGACATCACCCTACCCACTATTTCGACTCTCTCCCCCCCTGACGAAGGCAGCGGAGTCGTAGTCGGTTCTAACCTGGTGGTGACGTTCTCTGAAAATATCACAAAAATCCCTGAAGCACTTGGCGTGATCGAAATCCGCAAGTCCATCTCTCCTTTTGACTTGGTCGAGTCCTTCCCGATCGGGTCGGATACCGTGGTCGTGAGTGGAAATACCATGACCATAAATCCGACCGCAGATCTCACTTACTCGACGGGCTATTATGTGACAATCCCTGCAGATTATGTCGAAGATACAGCCGGAAACAACTTCGTGGGGGTTCCCTTGTCCACCACTTGGAATTTCACCACCGAGTCAGCACCTGCCCCCCCTCCAGTCGTCATCAACAAATACCTGAACGGCACCCCGGACATGGTCGAACTTCTGGTGGTCGGCAACGGCGTCACAGGCACCACTTGGGACCTGCGGGGCATGATCGTCAAGGATTTCACCACCAACATGGGAGGTGATGGCGGTGGCAAATATACCTTCAACAATGACACATTTTGGTCTGCAGTTCCTGTCGGAACACTTGTCGTGCTCTCCAAATCGGTTGTTTCCAGCGACACGGATCCTGCAGGCTTCAACCTCTCGATCGGTCTGGATGATCCAACTTATTTCACCAACGACGGTGGCGCATTTGATGTGGCGACCACCGATATGGTCATGATCAAGGCCGCCGGCACGGGAGTCGCAGGAGTGACCGGTGGGATCCACGCACTGGCCGGTGGTGTTGCAGGTTCCCAGTTCACCTCGTTTACCGGAGCCAAGCTGCTTTCCTCTGGCACCACTGCCTCGGGCAATGGAGCGATCGCCACCAACTCGACCTCAAGTCTAGCCGACTACAACGGAACTGATGCCACCTCGGGCGCATTGACCATCACTGATTTTGGTGTCCCGAATAACCTGGCCAATGTGACATACGTTTTCGCCCTTCGCGGAACGGTCCCAGGTGACGGCTCAGGGCTTGCCGCCATTACCAATGCCACGATCGGCTCGTTTGCCGGAAAGAACATCTTTTCCTCCGCCCAGGCGGACAATCAATCGGTGAAGCTCGTCCTGAATGCTCAGCTTCCTAGTGTCACTCTGACCGATGTGGAGATCACCGTCCCCATTGACATGGGAGCTCCAACTGGAGTTTCTGTCACCGGTGCGGGTGCCGGAGTTCCAGTATCCGGCATCTCTGGACAAACCGTCACGATTTCAGGTCTTGCTCTTACCAACGCAAACCTCGTCGATGTGACGATTTCCGGTCTCGACACACCCGTCACGACAGCCGCCAGCAATGGCAGCCAGCCATTTGTCGTGAAAACGGCAAAGTCAGGAGGCACCCTGACGGCGATCACCACCCAACCGGTCGCCCGGGTCATCATCCCGATCGAAGCGCTTCGTGATGTGGATGCCAACGGCGTGTCCTTGGATGCCGGTGCGATTGTCGCCGTCGAAGGAGTTTGCACTGCGGGTCAGTTTTACACCAACAACACGTTGGCCGTCCTGCAGGATGGGAACTTCGGAATCACCATCTTCCGCGCCACTGCGGTGGGTAATCCGTTTGTTCGTGGCAAACGCTTTGCAGTCCTTGGCAGCGTCGGGCAGTTTAACGGAGTGACCCAAGTCACCCCGACATCATTCGACAATGTGGTCGATCTTGGAAGCGCCGCAGAGCCCGCACCACTCGTGATTTCGATCCCGGATCTCCTCACCACGCCTGAAGCGTATGAAGGCCGCCTGATCACCGTAGAAAATATCGCACGACTCCCGGGCATTACCACGTGGGGTTCTGCTGCCGTCACCAACACCCCCGTCAGCATGCAGGACACCGCCTTGACTCCCAATCAGATCACCATTCTGGTCACGAATAACTCTGGAGCTTTCACACCCCCTCCGGCCGCAGCGAACATCACCGGAATTTTCTCTCAGAACGACAACAGCTCCCCTTTCGTCGATACCTACCAATTACTACCGCGCGCCCAAGCGGATATTGTCCCACTTGACTCCGGTTATGAAACTTGGATCGACGGCTTCTTCCCCGGCGAAACCGATCCCCTCATCATCGGCTTCGGGGCGGATCCGGATGGCGACGGCATTGCCAACGGCGTGGAAGCGCTCATCGGCGGGAGCCCGAATGCCGCCGGAGTCTTCGCCACCACCGAGCTAACGAAAACCGCCGATGGCCTCACCTTCCTCTATCCGCAGGCCAAAATCCCGCCAAGCGGAGTGACGGCCGGTTACGAATGGTCCACCGACATGGCCAACTGGCAAGCCAGCGGCGTTTCCTTCGGCGAAGTCACCGTGACGCTGGCGGATGTGATCTGGGATGACACCCTTGTAGCGGTGAACATCTATCAGGTCACCGCCGCGGTGACCGCCGGCACCGCACCCAAGCTGTTCGTCCGGGTCAAAGCGATGCAGCCGTGATGTGAATCAAGCTCCCCCAAAACCCCGGCCCTCCCCCGTGAGGACCGGGGTTTTTTGTGCCTTGGACGGCTGCAGCCTGGACTGCTGCAGCCTGCTGCCGCTTTTGGCCCAGCCGCCTGCTGCGGGGAGCGCATGAAAAGCGAAAGAAAAGCCTTCAGGCCGGGCATCGTCAGCTCCTTGGCTTCCGGGCCAGCAGGCTGGCTCCGGGAAAGCGGCAGCAGGCTGCACGCAGTCCAAGGCCCGATGCTTAGCGGCGGCGGGTTTGCTCTTCGATGAAGATTTCCGCGAGGCGGAAGCAGCGGCGGGAAAGGTCCTTGGCATCGTTGTCACCGATCAGGGCGACGCCTTCTTCGCTGACTTCGGCCAGATAGATTTTCCAAGCCATTTTGGTGAGCAACTCGGGATCGATGCGCGGCCGTGGTGGAGCGGGTTGCGGCGGGGCCGGTGGCTTCATCGTTGGCTGGGGAGCGGCGGGACGAGGAGGGCCCGGGGCCTGCTCGAAGGGTTCGCTCAGATCTTGGGTCTGACCGGCGGAGTTTTCAGCACCAAATGGAGCGGCGGCTTGCGGGGCACCTTGGCCCTTGCCCTTGCGGCGGCGGCGTTTGCGTTTGGCACCCTCGCCTTGAGCGGAATTCCCGGTGGAAGCCGCCTCGGGCTCCGGCCAATCGGCATCGGAGGAAGCCGGCTTGAACTCATTCACGGGTTCCGGCACCGGTGCTTGTGTTGGCTCCACGGAAATCGGGGCGGCCTTCTCTTCCTTCACCGCAGCAGACTCGCCCGACTTGGCGACTTTCTTCGGGCGCGGGGTGGACACCCGACGCGCACGCGGGGCGGCTTTGGCTTCCGGGCTTGGAGGATTTTCTGGGGGTAATGAAGTTTCGTCACTCATGTTGCTGAAGAGAAACAAGCCCGCCGAAGTGGCTGGCGTCGAGAAGATTCAGAGGTCAAATCACCGGAGAATCCCGCAGAAATGCACCTCGCCATCCAAGATGCGGTGGATTACACTGCCGCCATGAACGAGTTGATTGAATCGGGAGATCCGAGAGCGAAAGTGGTCGGTAAGCGCCGTCCGCCCGCCGCCGGAAGCGAGTCATTGAAGGCCGCCGCAGCTCTCAATCTGCTCGCTTGCCAGTTGAGAAGACGCCCGTTCAAGGTCGCGCGCGGCGTCTATCGCTTCACGACCCACCAGGAAGCCGACTTATGGATGATGCATCTTCAACTCCGCTAGAAGAAACCCGCCCTCCGTCTGACGAGGACTTGGCACGACTGGCATCCAAGCTGAATGAACTGGGGGCGAAGTATATCGTCGTCGGTGGATTCGCGGTGATTGCCGCCGGATTTACCCGCAGCACCATGGATATCGACCTCTTGGTGGATTGTTCACCAGAGAACGACGTCAAGGTGCGTCAAGCGCTGGAAAGCTTACCGGACCAAGCCGTGCTCGAACTCAGTCCCGGTGAAATCGAGAAATACGTGGTGGTGCGTGTCTGTGACGAATTCACCGTCGATCTCATGGCCAAGGCCTGCGGAATGAGTTACGCAGACGCAGAATCCCTTATCGAGTTTCGGGATTATCTCGGAGTGAAAATTCCGTTCGCTTCGGCCGCCTTGCTCTGGAAGACCAAACAAACCTACCGGGACAAGGATGCAGTGGATCGCTCGTTCCTCCGCAAGCTGCTCGAAGACCGCGGCGAGTGGCCGGTGGTGTGAAGGAAAAAGCCCGCCGGTGTGGCGGGCTTTGAAAGAAGGGGTGAGCGGGAAAAGCCCCGGCTCGGAAATCAGAAGTTGCGAATGTCGTCCTTGTTGGGGTTGTTCGTCGCGGGACTGATCATGCTGGGGTTGCTGGCGTTGGATTTGCCATCCTTGCCCATCGACCACAGGTCGAAGCCGGGATTTTGAGTGTTAGAATTGGCGGTGGCCACAGGTGGATTGCCAGTCGGTGCGCGGAAATCCGTGCGGTAGCAGTATTGGTTGCCCCATGGATCCACGACGGTGGAGGTTGCCGGTGGTGGTGGATTGGTGCCGCTCGGCTTGGTCACCCACCCTTGGTTGCTGGAAGTTGGATCCAACTCGGAAAGATAAATCCGGGTGGCCTTGTTAACCCAAGTTGTCGGCGACCCCTTCTTCGCATAGTCATAACCCTCATAAAAGAGAGCCTGATATAGGATGTTGGAGGTGCCGGTGCCCCCTCCCGCTGCTGTGAGATTCCCACTTTTGTTGGTGGTGGGCGGATACTGGCCCATGTCCAATTTGTATTCCTCGAGCGCTTTGGAAAGCAGGGCGATTTGGACCTGCGCTTTGCTGCGCGCTTGGCGCTCGTTGACGTATCCGAGACCGCCGACGACGAGGCCGGCAAGGATGACGATGATGGTGATCACCGCCATCAACTCGATCAGAGTGAAGGCGGGACGGCCGATGCGTGGATGAGTTTTCATGATCCTGGGATTTTGATGAAACGAGGGCGGCCCGTCGATTACTGGTTGCCCATCGTCGAGATCATCTTAATCAATGGTAGGAACAATGCAAATACAACTGAGCCGACGATGAGGGCCAGAATCACGATCATGATGGGCTCCAGAATCGAGGTGAGGGCGGTGACGGCGTTATCGACTTCGTCGTCGTAAACGTCGGCCACTTTGAGAAGCATTTCAGGGAGCTGACCGGTTTCTTCACCGACGTCCACCATCGAGATGACCATGTTGGGGAACACGCCGGAGGCTTGGAGCGGGGTGACGATGGTTTCACCTTCTTTAACGGCTTCGTGGACTTTCTCGATGGCGTGGGAGATGACCACGTTACCGGCGGTGTCGCGGGTGATGTTGAGCGCTTGCAGGATGGGCACACCGGAGGTGACCAAGGTGCCGAGGGTGCGGGAGAAGCGGGAAACGGCGCTCTTGCGCTGAATGTCGCCGAGGACCGGCATTTTCAGCTTCATCGTATCGATCGCCTTGCGACCGCCGGTGGTGCGGCCCCAGATATTGAAGAGGAAGACACCGATGCCGAAGAGGATGAAGACGAAGACCACGTTGGGGACGAAGAAGCTCCGGGCGAGGAAGAACTCGGACATGCCGAAGACGATCTTGGAGATGAGCGGCAGTTCGGAATCGGTGCTGCTGAACATTTCCTTGAACTTCGGAACGATGAAAATCATCAGGAAGACGAGGATGGCGACAGCGATGAACATGACGATCACCGGATAGACCATCGCGGAAACGATCTTGTTTTTGAGCTTTTGGGCTTTTTCCTGATATTCGGCGAGACGGTTGAGGACGATTTCAAGCACACCGCCGAGTTCGCCGGCCTTGACCATGTTGACGTAGAGCTTGTTGAAAATCTTCGGGTGCTGGGCGAGCGATTCCGAGAAGGTCGAGCCGCCTTGCACGTTCTCGGCAAGGGCGCTGACGGTGGCGCGGAGAGTCGGATTCGGCTCCTGTTTTTCCAAAACGGTGAGACTGCGGAGCAGCGGCAGGCCGGAATCGATGAGGGTCGCCAACTGGCGGGTGAAAATCATCAGGCTCTTCGGCTTGATGCGGCCGCCGGTGTGGCCCTTGGCGACGACTTTGGCCTTGCCTTTGGCGGCTTTGGCGGGAGCGGCCTTGCCTTTTTTACCCTTTCCCTCCTCGTTAATCTGGGTGGGGTAGAGACCCTTGGTGCGGAGTTGCTGGATTGCTTCAGCCTCGCTGTTGGCGGAGACGGTGCCGGTGGTCTGCTCACCTTTGGCATCAAGTGCGGAGTATTGGAAGTTGGCCATGGGGATAACGGGTTTTTTGGAGATTTAAGGAATCGGTGTAAAGAACGGAAGTGAGGAGGGAATAAAATCAGCGCGGGGATCAGGTGTATTTGAGAACTTCTTCGATGGTGGTGAATCCCATGTAGATGTTGCGGAGGCCGTCTTCCCGCAGCGTGTTCATGCCGAGTTCGACGGCCTTTTGTTTGAGAACCACGGACGGGGCACGGGCGGTGATGAGCTCGCGGATGGGATCGGTGATGTTGAGCAGTTCGTAAAGTCCGCGGCGGCCGCGGTAGCCGCTTTGACCGCAGGCTTCGCAACCGGCACCGGTGAAGAATTGTTTGTCGCCGAGCTCGTGGGCGGAGATATCGAGCTGATTGAGGATCGATTCGTTGGGTTCGTAGGGAGCCTTGCACTCTTTGCAAATCGTCCGGACGAGGCGCTGGGCGAGAATCCCTTCGAGTGAGGCGGAAACGAGGAACGGTTCGCATCCCATATCGACGAGACGGGTGACAGCACCGGGGGCGTCGTTGGTGTGGAGGGTGGAGAGCACCAAGTGACCGGTGAGTGCGGCCTGAATGCCGATGGTGGCGGTTTCTTTGTCGCGCATTTCTCCGATCATGATGCGGTCCGGGTCCTGACGCAGGAAGGCACGGAGCACACGCGGGAAGTCGAGGCCGATGGCTTCGTTGATCGGAATTTGGATGATGCCGTCGATGTCGTATTCGACCGGATCTTCGGCGGTGAGGAGCTTGGCATCGATGGTGTTGATGCGGCGCAGCGCGGCGTAGAGGGTGGTGGTTTTACCCGCGCCGGTGGGACCGGTGACGATGAAGATGCCATTGGGCTTTTCAATCGTGTCGGTGATGTAGTTGTAAATGTGATCGGTGAGGCCGAGGTTTTCCAACGATAGATTGACCGACGAGCGGTCAAGCACCCGCAACACGATCGATTCACCATGGTGGGTGGGCAGCGAGGAAACACGCATGTCCACCTGCTTGTCGCCGACTTGTTTGACGATCCGTCCGTCCTGGGGAACCCGCCGCTCGGCGATGTTCATGTTGGACATGACCTTGATGCGGGAAAGAATGGGCAGCGCGAGATGGACTGGCGGCGGGGCCATTTCATAAAGCGCGCCGTCCACCCGGTAGCGGATTTTGAAGTCCTTTTCAAACGGCTCGAAGTGGATGTCCGAGGCCTTTTCCTTGATGGCCTGATAGAGCACCAGATCGACGTAGCGGATGATGGGCGCAGAGTTCGCTTCCGATTCGAGGTCGGCGGCATTCAGAGAATCTCCACCACCGCCGATTTCGAGCTGGCTGAGGATATCTTCCATCGCCTTGCCTTCGCCGCCGTAGCACTCGTTGATTTTTGATTCGACGAGGTAGTCGGGAGCGACGACCACGTTGATTTCGCGGCCGAGGGCGAAGCGCAGGTCTTCCGGGGTTTGCGGGTTGAGAGGATCGACAAGCGCGACATAGAGGCCGGTTTCATCAAAGTTGACTGGCAGCGCGCCATGCAAGCGGGCGGTTCCGGCGGGGACGAGGGCGAGCAGGGCTTCCGGCGGAGTCCAATTCCGGAGATCGACCATGCTGGCACCGAGTTCGGAGGCCACCACTGGCCAAATGTCGTCGCGGTGTTGGATGACTTGGAAGTCGGCGAGGATTTCGGCGATCTCCTTGCCGCTGTGGCCGACTTCCGCGAGGATGTCTTGGGAGAGCGCGGCATCGATGAGGCCGCGGGACTGGAAGAGTTCGATGATCTGTTGATTGTCCATGGGACGGGGAAGCGGAAGGGTTTTCGAAAAGAACGAAGGATTAAGAATCAGTCGAAGTCGGACATGGTGGCGTGAACGACCTCGCCGCCGGAAGTGAGGCCGGAGAGCACTTTGCGGATGCCATCTTCGCGGAGGGTGCGCATGCCAAGTTCGCGGGCACGGCGGCGGAGTTGGGTGGTGGTGAGACCGGTGTTGATCATGCCACGCACTTCGTCATCGATGAGGAAAATTTCGAAAATCCCCATCCGGCCTTTGTAACCGTTGCCGCGGCATTTTTCGCAGCCGACGGGGCCGAAGATGGTGGCCTCGGTCATGCGCGAGGCATCCAGCGTGAGGGCGCGCATTTCCTTGTCGGTCAGCACTGCAGGACCTTTGCAAATCGGGCAGAGCTTGCGGACGAGGCGTTGGGCGAGCACCGCGCGGACGGCGGAGGCGATCAGGAACGGCTTCACCCCGATGTCGGCGAGACGGGCGACGGCGGATGGCGCGTCGTTGGTGTGCAGCGTGGAGAAAACCAAGTGACCGGTGAGGGAGGCGTTGATCGCGATATTCGCGGTTTCCGCATCCCGGATTTCCCCGATCATGATGATGTTGGGCGCTTGCCGGAGCATGGCGCGCAGGGCGGCGGCGAAGGTCATGCCGATGTCGGTTTTGACCATGACCTGGTTGATGCCGGGGAGCTCATACTCGACCGGGTCTTCCACGGTGATGATCTTTTTGTCCGGCTTATTGATGACGTTGAGACAGGCGTAAAGTGTGGTGGTTTTACCCGAGCCGGTCGGCCCGGTGACCAGCAGAATGCCGTCGGGCAAGCCCAAGAGTTGTTCGAAAACCAATTGGTCATCGGAGAAGAAGCCGAGTTCGGGAAGACCGAGCAGCAGCGCGGTTTTATCCAAAATCCGCATAACGATCGACTCGCCGTGGTTGGAGGGGACCGAGGAGACCCGCAAGTCCACCTCTTTGTCGCCCATCTTGAGCTGGATCCGGCCGTCTTGGGGAAGACGTTTTTCCGCGATCGACATGGTGCCGCTCATCACTTTCAACCGCGCGATGATGGCGGGAAGAAGTTTTTTCGGGTGGGTATCGACGTGGACGAGCTTGCCATCGAGACGGTAGCGGATGCGCACCGAAGTTTCGAGCGGCTCGATATGAATATCTGAAGCCCGCAGGCGGAAGGCCTCGGTGAGCGTCTGCATCACCAAGCGGATGATCGGCGCGTCGTCGCCAACGCCGGCCTCGGCATCGCCGGTGGTGACGGAGAATCCTTCCGGTCCGCCGGAGCCGCCTTCACCGGAATGGTAGAATTGACGAAGGTGATCCTGGATATCCTGCTGCGTGGCACAAACGAGGTTCAGTTCGCGCCCGATGACGTGAGGAAGGGTGTCGAGGGACTCGAAATCCAAGGGGTCCGCCAGAGCGATCGTCAGGGACAATCCCTCGTCCTGGATGGGAATCACCTTGTAGCGCTTCACGATGTCCTCGGAAACCGTCTGGGTGACCGTGGGATCAAAGGTGACATCGGAGAGCCGGATGAAAGGAATACCCGCGTTGGAGGCGAGGGTTTTGGCCACATCCTCTTGAGTCAGAGAGGTATGCGCGAACAAATGCTCGATAATGGTTTCACTTCCCGAGAGGGCGTTTCGCGCGTTGGCGATTTCTTCGGCGCTCACCATACCGGCTTCGGTGAGCAATTCTGCAAGATAATCTTCGTTTGAAAACACTGGGCTATGAGTCCTTAGAGGTGGATTTTATCGCAGCGGAAGAGCATTTCCTCTTGCTGCGTCTGGCGGAGATTGGTCAAGCCCCCCCTAGCTTGTCAACCAGCCACATGGCCAGAACCTTGGATTTTCCTCATAAAAAAGCCTGACCCTCTCAATCTCGCAGCAAATGTAGTCACCATGCCCATCCATCGCCGCACAAATGCCCGCCAAGGATGTGCGAATGGTGCAATTTAGCGCTCGCGAAAAACCGCAGCCTGATTTCACAAACGCACCGCGAGGCGCGTCTGCTTGGTCAGCGGAAACTCCTGGCTCACGCGTGCTTGCGACCGGCGGTGGATGCCAACGAGCATCCCCACGGCCGCCAAGCTAAAGACCAGGCTGGTGCCGCCATAACTGACAAACGGCAGCGGCAGTCCGTCATTCGGCAGCAGCGCGGTGGTCACCCCGATGTTCACCATCGCCGGGACCACGATCACGCAGGTCAACCCGAGGGCCACACAGCGGTTGAAAACATTGTTTGCCTGGAGCGCGATGCCGCAACCACCCACCGCGATGAGCACGTAACAAAAAACCACCCCCAGCGTGAATGGCAGCCCGAGCTCTTCGCCGACGACGGGGAAAATAAAGTCAATATGCGCAAACGTGAGCGTGCCAAATTTTTCCACGCCATTGCCAAGGCCGACGCCCCAAGGGCCACCGTTGCCGAGGGCGAGCAAGGCACGCCATTGCTGCATGCCGCGGTCGAGTTGATGAACCGGATTTTCCAAATCCAGCCACGCCTCGATGCGGCCCCAGCGGTTCGGATTATTATAAACGTAGTAGCCGGCGGCGGAGATCACCGCCAGCGCACTGGGCAGCGCGTAGATCATCCGGGTGCCGACGCAAAACAGAATCGCACCGACGGCCACCGAGAGCGAGAGCGCCGTGCCGACGTCCGTCTCCGCCGCGATCAACGCGATTGGAATCCCGGCGATCATTCCGGGCACCACAAATCCACGCCAGAATGTCCGCACCTCGGTCTGCCAGCGGGCGAACCAAGCGGAAATGCAGATGACCACAATGATCTTGGAAAGCTCGGAGGGCTGGAACTGGCCGATCCCCGGAACCTGGATCCAGCGCGCAGACCCGAAAATCGAAACTCCGATGCCCGGGGCAAAACACAAACCCAACAGCACACACGCCACCACGAACATCCACGGTGCCAATATGCGGATTTTTTCCAGTGGAAAGCGCGACGCCACCAACGCGGCTGCCAGCCCGATCAAGACCATCAGCGTCTGCCGGCTCAGGAAATGATAGGGAGCCTCCACACCCCTCACCCAGGCGCTGGTACTGGCGAGCATGATCAGCCCGAGGGCAACCAGCGCGGCAACCGCAGCACAAAGAATGGTGGAACAATGACGGGACATGGATGACTGAAGACTACTGGGGAATCACCAGATTCATTCCAACCTTCACCTTGCGGGCGTCGGTGATGCCATTGACGCGCATCAGTTGGTCCTGGTTGACTTTGTGGTTGTTTGCGATGCGCCAGATGCTGTCACCCGCCTTCACCACATAGGTTTTTCCGGATGCCCCAGGAGCTGCCGCCTGCGAGGCCGGATGCTGCGTTGGCCGGACCAACTGGGCGCGCGGCGCATCTCTAACATCCACCGGCACTTCCACCAAACCCTGATCACGATCGATCGGTGCCGGCTCGCGCAGCGCTGTCACTTCCGGCGATTCCACCGCCAGAATGCGCATGGGCGGCACTTTCAGGATCAATCCAGGAGAAATATCGACATGTTTGTTGATCAAACGAAGGTCCGCCTCATCGACGCCCTCCGCGGCGGCGATGCGCGCGTAATTGTCTCCCGCTCTAACAATATACGGCTTGTCACCGGTCGAGAGACGCGGCAGATCCAAACGGCGGGGAGTCGGTGTGGCATCCGCCAGTTTTTTAGGGTTGTGGTCCACCGTCGCCACGGTTTCCCCACCCGGACGGTCGTCGAGAAAACGCTGGTGCACGAAGATCAGTCCGATGGCGACGATGTGGATCAGGAAAATAATCGTCAGCGCACGGGAGATTTTCGAACCGCTGTCATCCGCCTCCACGTCGGCGGTCGCAGCGGCGGCGACGCGTTGTTTGCGATTGCGGGTGACGGCGCTGAGGCGCTTGAAAATCCCTTTCGGTGCGGGGCGGCGTTTGACGGGTAAAGTTTGAGATTTCATATCGGTTAGCGAAGTTGGTGGACGAGATCGCGGAATGCATTTCCGCGTTGTTCATAGCCGGAGAACTGATCGAAGGACGAGGTTCCGGGAGAGAAGAGGATGGTCGAGCCCCGAGGCGCGAGACCGCGGGCCACGGCGATCGCATCGGCGAGCGTAGACACGGATTCGCAAGGCACGGCTTTTGAAAACAGATCCGCCAGCGGCCGGGCGATCTGCCCGAAAGTGACCGCTGCCAGCGCCTTTTGGCCTAACAAAGGAGCGACCGGTGAGTAATCGAGCCCCTTGTCCTTGCCCCCGGCGATGAGCACCACCGGGCGATTTTGCGAGCGCAGTGCACTTTCCAGCGCGTGCAGATTGGTGGCCTTGGAATCGTTGAGATACTCCACGCCATCGAGCGTGCGAATCAACTCGCAGCGGTGCGGCGGCGGCGCATATCCGTGCAACGCCTCGCGCATGGAGGAAGCGGAAATTCCGAGTGCGTTGCATGCCGCAAGCGCAGCCATGGTGTTCTCCGCGTTGTGCAGACCGCGCAGGCTGGTATCGCGCTCCATGTGCAGCCACGTCTCGCCGCCATGAAGGATCGTGTGTCCATCCGAGAACCAATCCGCAGTGTCATCGGTGGTGGAAAATGTCACCACTCGCGCTGCTAGATCGGGCAGGTTTTCGCCCGTCCGCACGACGGCGGTATCCGCAGCGGTCTGATTTTCAAAGATCCGCAGCTTGGCCGCGCGATACGCATCCACCGACGGATAGCGGTCCATGTGGTCGGGCGCGAAATTCAGCCAAACCGCCACCACCGGGTGCAGCGTGCGGATGGTTTCAAGCTGGAAGGAACTCAGCTCAAGCGAAACAACGGCGGGCGGATGACTCTGCAACACCACCTCGGCAAAAGGCATTCCATAGTTGCCACATGCCGTGCCCCCCAGCGACGCGTGTGACAGGATCCGCTCGATCAACTCGGTCGTGGTGGTCTTGCCGTTGGTGCCGGTGATACCGATGATGTGCCCCCGATAGAACCGCGCCGCAAGCTCGACCTCGCCGATGACCTTGCCGGTGTGTTTGGAAAACGCGCTGACATACGGGCCGTAGGTATCGATCCCGGGGCTCACCACCAACAGATCGGAAACCACTTCAGCGCCGATTTCTTGCGTCGCGTTCGGATGGATCTCCACGGCCGCGGGCATCCCGGCGAATGCCTCGGGGCCCGCGGTATCCCACGCGGAGACCTTCGCCCCTTCGCGCAAGGCGAGGGCCGCGGCAGCATGACCACTGCGGCCGACGCCAAGAATGGCGATATGTTTTCCTGAGAGATCCATGGATGTTAGGCAATCTTGAGAAGAGCGAGGCCGAAGAGCGCGAGCATGATCGAGATGATCCAGAAGCGGATGATCACCTGGTTTTCATGCCAGCCGAGCAGCTCGAAATGGTGGTGGATGGGCGACATCTTGAAAATCCGCTTTTTGCGCAGCTTGAAGCTACCGACCTGTAGGATGACCGACATCGCCTCCATCACGAACACCCCGCCGATGATGACCAATAACAGCTCCTGCTTGGTGCAAGCAGCCGCCGTGCCCAGCGCGCCGCCGATCGCCAGCGATCCGGTGTCGCCCATAAAGACCTTGGCCGGATGACAATTGAACCAAAGGAAACCAAAACCCGCCCCCACGAGCGCCAGCAGGAAAATCGCCAGTTCGCTGATGTAGCGGTTGTGCGGGATGACCAGATATTCGGTGGCCATGTAAAAATGACCGGCGAGGTAAGCAAGGACCGCATAGGAAAGGGCCACGCTGATGGTGACACCGGTTGCCAAGCCGTCGAGCCCGTCGGTTAGATTCACCGAATTCGAACAACCGACAATCACGAAGGCAAAGAAAGGGATGATCAACCAGCCGAGATTGATGATCGGCACTTTGAAGAGCGGGAAACAAATCGCACCCACATCGATCGGGGTTTTGCCAAGGCGGAAGCCGGCCAAACCTTCGGAAAGCTGCTGGGCGGTCGCGCCGAATCCCGAGATTTCGGTTTTGAAATAGATGAAACTGGAGGCCACCAATGCGATGAACAACTGCCAACCGAGTTTCCTGCGGCTGCTGATGCCGTCGGACTTCTTTTCCTTCACCTTCTTGTAGTCGTCACAAAATCCTAACAGCCCACATGCGGCCATGGTGCAGGCGCAAACGGCGATGAAGGGATTGAGCGGCCGCGCGCAGACCAGCGTGGCAACGATCACCGAACCGATGATCAACACCCCGCCCATCGTCGGCGTGCCGATTTTCCCACCGTGCAATTCGGCCAGCTTGTGGACCTCCTCGGCCGTGCGGATCGGCTGGCCGACCTTGAGTGAGATCAGCTTGCGAATCACCCGCGGGCCGAAAATCACCGACAGAAGGAAAGCCAACAGCCCGGCCGTGGCAGCGCGGAAGGTGACGTATTGGAAAAGGTTGAGGAACGAAAAAGTATGTGCCCAGCCTTCCTGCCCCGCCGCTTGCTCGGCTTGGAAGGCGCTGAACCAGAAATCATAAATCGCAGGGAGCATCAGTTGCGGGGGAATGCGGCGTGCATCACGCGTTCGACGGTGGCGGTGCGGCTGCCTTTGAACAGGACCACGTCGCCGGGTTTCACCTCGCGGGCCAGCCATTTCGCCGCTTCATCGAGGTCTGGAAAATGAGGTGAGTCATTCGCTCCGCGGGCGATGCCTTCAGCCCCCTCACCCACCGCGATGACTGTTAGATCACGTTTGGCGGCGAGCTCGCCGGTGCGGAGGTGCGCGGCCGGAGCATGCGGACCGAGCTCGCCCATGCGGCCGAGCACGATGATGCGGCGGGCACCGTGGACCACCGGCGTGTCCGCGAGCGTTTCGATGGCGGCGGCCATCGATTCCGGGTTGGCATTGTAGGTGTCGTCGATGACAGTGGTACCTTTGTAATCGAAACTGCCGAGTCTTCCGCCAGTGAGTTTGGCGTTGGAAAGCCCCTCGGCGATTTCCGCGGGAGAGATTCCCAGTTTCCAGCCGACTCCGGCGGCTAACAGGGCGTTGGTGACCATGTGTCGTCCGGGCACCGGCAGCGAAACCTCGGCGTTTTCCGCACCTTCGATGACCAGCTTGAATCGTGTGCCATTGCCATCGGATACGAGGTTTTCCGCCCGCACCGAACCGCGGCCATTTCCGACAGCGATCATGCCGGCGCGGGTGCGCTGGCGGAGATAGTCGTAAAAATCGCAGGTCGCCGGCAGGAACAAACAACCGTCGGCGGGCAGCGCGCGGGCCAGCATCCCCTTCTCTTCCGCGATGGCTTCGCGAGTGCCCATGAACTCGATGTGGGCGGTGCCGATGTTGGTGATGATTCCGTATTTCGGCCGGGCGATCTCGCACAGCGGTGCGATTTCACCCGGGTGGTTCATGCCCATTTCCCAGACCGCGGCGGTGTGCGCTTCAGTGGTGGATAGAATGGTTAGAGGAACTCCGATGTGGTTGTTCAGATTGCCGCGGGTGGCGGAGACGTTGAAGCGCTTGCCCAACACCGCGGCGGTGAAATCCTTGGTGCTGGTTTTCCCGTTAGAACCGGTGATGCCTATGACGGGAATGTCCAGCTGCTGCCGCCACCACCGGGCGAGCCGCTGAAGAGCTAACAGGGTATCGGAAACCTCGATGACCGCCGTGCCGGCAGGAAGTTCGCCCTGCCACTTGTGTACGATCACGACCGCCGCACCAGCTGCCAGGGCATTCGCCGCGAATTGATCACCATCAAAAGTTTCTCCCCGCAGCGCGAAGAAGGCGCAGCCCTGTGGCAGCGCGCGGGTGTCCGTGGAAACTCCGCCGGATGCAAGCACGTCAGGATGGCCCGCGGCGATGGAAACGCCGAGGATAGCCGCGATTTGCTGGGCGGAAATCGGTTTCATCGCATGTCGGAAATGGCCTGGGCGCGGTCGCGCAGTGCCTTGCTCGCGTGTTTTCGGTCGTCGAAATCAATGGTCTCGGTGGCAAACTGTTGGGTCGTTTCGTGGCCCTTGCCGGCAATCAAAATGATATCTCCGGAAAGCGCGCCCTGCACGGCGAGAGCGATCGCCTCAGCCCGGTCCGGAATGCTGCGGTGTTGTTTGGCACCGATGCCGGCTTCGATCTCGCGGATGATTTGCAGCGGATCTTCCGAACGCGGATTGTCCGAAGTGATCACGCAGGCATCGCTGTGGAGCGCGGCCGCGGCGGCCATCAGCGGGCGCTTGGTTTTATCGCGGTCGCCACCGCAGCCGAAGACGGTGATCAGGCGGCGCGGGCTGAGCTCGCACAGCGTGCGGCAGGCGTTTTCGAGCGCGTCCGGTGTGTGTGCGTAATCGATGAAAACCGTGGCACCGCCGGCATTGCCGACGTTTTCCATGCGCCCGGGAACCTGCGGGGCATTCACGAGGGATGCAACCACATCGCGCGGGCGGATGCCGCAGGCGCTGGCCGCCGCAATCGCACCCAGCAGATTGTAAGCATTGAAACGGCCGATCAACGGAGCGCGGACCAGGAAGGTTTTCCCCTTGGCGGTGAGTTCGAATTCCATGCCCCGCGGGCTCTGGCGGAAATTGTTCGCGCGGAAATCACAATGCACCCCGAAGCCGAAGCGGATGACCGGCATTTTTCCGTCGAGCGAGGCGGCCAACTCGGCACCGTATGCGTCATCCAAATTGATCACCGCCACCGGCTTCTTGCCGAGCGGATTCAGGGCGAGTGCTCGGAACCACTCGGCTTTCGCTTGGAAATACGAATCAAGCGTGCCATGGTAATCAAGGTGATCTTGTGTTAGATTGGTGAAGATGCAGGCGTCGAAGCCGATCGCTGAGACCCGCTTCTGATGGATGCCATGCGAGGAAACCTCCATCGCCACGCCGCGGCAACCGTTGTCCCGCATGCGGGTGAGCAAGGCGGAGAGTTCGATGGAACCCGGAGTGGTGTGTTTCGCGGGTTCTTCGGTCTCCCCGTCATCAACCAGAATGGTGCCTAACAACCCGGCACGGTGCCAGGCGGTTTTCATGATGTGATGGAGCAGGAAAGCGGTGGTGGTCTTGCCGTTGGTGCCGGTGACGCCCGCCATTTTCAGATCCATCCAGGGATGGCCGGCGAGGGTGGATGCGAGCGTGGACAACGCGGCACGGCTGTCCGGCACGTGCAGCCAGACAGCGGACGCGCTGTAATCGGAGGGCTGCGCAAATTCTGATAGAATCGCGGTGGCGCCGGCCGCCAACGCGTCATTGATGAAGCGGTGGCCATCAATGGTGGTGCCGCGGATGGCGGCAAAGATCACGCCTGGCACCACTTCACGCGAAGAGGCAGTGATGGCATGCACGTCCGCATCCAACGATCCAGCGACCGTGACACGTGGGAGACAAGAAACAAGTTCGCGGAGAATCATCGGGCAGCAGTGGCAAGCGGAGGTGAGACGGGCTCGGTGGGGACTAAATTCATGTAGGCCGCGACCCGGGTGGCGATTTTACCAAAAATCGGGGCAGCAATGGACCCACCGTAACGGGTGACCTTCTGCGTGCGCGGATCATCCACGACGACGAGACAAACAAATGCGGGATCCTGCGCGGGCATCATGCCGACGAAGGAAACGATGTAGGTGTTGGCAAGATAGCCGCCCTTCGGGTTGTGTTTTTGGACGGTGCCGGTTTTACCCGCGACCTTGAATCCATCCACGGCGGCGCTGGTGGCGGTGCCACCTTCTTCCACCACCTTGACCATGGCGGCACGCATCTGGGCGGCAGTCTTGGGTTTCAACACTTGATTGACCACCTCAGGCGGATAGCTCTCAACGATGGTTCCATCATTCGCGACAAGCGCCTTGACGATTTGGGGTTTCCTGAGATTTCCGTCACCGGCGATGGCGGCATACGCGCAGGTGAGCTGCAGCGGAGTGACATTGGTGGCGTAGCCGAAACAGGCGCGTGAGAAATCGACCGCGTTGCCGGTGTTGCGGGCCATCCCGGCGCTCTCGCCACTGAGCAGGATGCCGGTTTTACGGCCGAAGCCAAAGCGGTGGAGGTAGTCGTAAAACCGTTCCGCCCCGAGTTGGCGGGCCATTTTGTAGGTGCCGATGTTGTTGGATTTCTGGAGCACCCCTTCAAACGAAAGCGACCCGGCCGGGTGATCGTCGCGCAGCATGATCTTACCTTCTTGATAGAAACCATTGTGGCAGAAGATCGAGGTCACGGGCGTGACCAATCCCTCGTTGAGCGCTCCGGCGGTGGCGACGATTTTGATGGTGGAGCCGGGTTCGTAGATCGCCTGAATGGCGTAGTTGTGGCCGTTTTGCGCGATGTTCTGTTTGTGGTTGAGATCGAAATGCGGGCGGCTGGCCATGGCGAGGATTTCCCCGGTTTTCGGATCCATCAGGACCACGGCACCGCGGACGGATTCGAATTCCGTGAGGCCGGCATCGAGTTCTTCCTCGACGATGGCCTGGATGCCCATGTCGATGGTGAGTTGCACGTTCAGTCCAGCGCGCGGCGGACGCAGGCTGCCGGAATTCCCGGGAACCACGAGTCCGCGTGCATCGCGGCGGTGGACGCGCGAGCCGTCGCGGCCCGCGAGATAGTCTTCCATCGCATGTTCGCCACCGAAACGCCCGACCACTTTGACGTGGGTTTTCCCGTCCTCGTCCTTTTCCTGTACCTCACCGGTAAAGCCGGTTAGATGGGTGGCGAGATCGGGCGAGGTGTACCAGCGTTTGATCGAATTTTCGAATTCGAAGCCCTGGATCCAGTGCTTGTCGATGGCATCGCGGAGGTGGTCCGCGACATCTTCCGGAAGATCCTTGGCGATGGGCACCCACTTGCCCCTGCTGTTTTCAATCTTGCCCCGCAGCTCCTCGCGGCGCATGCCGAGTGGCCGGGCAAGGATACCCACGGCGTAGGCGAGGTGCTTTTGAACGATGACTTCCGCCTGCTCTCCAGCCAGCATCTCACCGCGCAGCCCGTTGATGCGGCGGCGCTGCTTGGTGGCGTCCAATTGATCCCAGCCAGGCTCCTCGCTGGCCAGCTGATAGGCAAGCCCGTAGGCCGCAAGCTTGGGGTCCAGCAGGTGGTTCTTGTCCACGAACACCGTGGAAACCGGGATGCTCTTTGCCAACGGTTCCTCGCGACGATCGACGATCATACCGCGCAGTGCAGGCAGTTTTTCAACCCGATGAAACGCGCTCTGAGACTTTTCCGCGTAGTGCTTGCGATCGACCAACTGGATTTGCACCAATCTCGCCGAAAGCGCACTGAGCCCGATCACCAGGATCGAGCACAGAATGATGCAGCGGGTTTGGAAGGATGAATTCACGGATTAAGGCTCGGCGGAGGCAACGCTGTGACGATTCACAACCGCAGGGTCGATTTGTTCGACGGCACCCACTGGAATCGGCCGCAGGTGCGATCCGTTTTCCTCGATTTGTTTGCGGATGACGAAGCGGTTGAGCAGTTGATCCATGCGCATTTCCGTGGTCCGGATGTCGAGACGGTATTGCTCGACGCGACGGTCGATCGCATCGATTTCGCGGTTGATGGCGATCTGGCGGTTTTTGTAAAAGACATGCAGCACGCCGCCGCTGGCGACGATGGCGGCGGCGAGGAATACCGCGAAAAAGATCGAAACGGACGGGCGGGATTCGTTGCGGCGGCGGTTCATGGCTTGGGGGCTAAAAGCTGGGCGACCCGCAGTTTTGCACTGCGGGCTCGCGGGTTCAGGGAGGTTTCTTCGGCGCTTGGGGCAATGGCCTTTCGGGCGAGTAGCCGGAATTGGTAGTCCGGATTCGGCCGCGGTTCCGGCCAGCCAGGCTCATCCAGAAATGCGGTGGAGCGATGTTTTAGAAACCGTTTCACCATCCGGTCTTCAAGGCTGTGAAAGGTGATGATCAACAGGCGCCCCCCGGGTTTAAGAACTTGGGGGACAGCGGCGAGGGCGCGGGAGAGGGATTCGAGTTCTTCGTTCACCGCCATCCGAATGGCTTGGAAAGTCTTGGTCGCCGGATGGGTGCGGCCTTGGCGGCCGACGGCGCGCTCAATGCAGTTTGCCAAATCAAGGGTGGTGATGAAGGGCTTTTCCGCACGCTGCCTGACGATGGCTCCGGCGATGCGGCGGGCTTTGGACTCCTCGCCGAATTCAAACAGAATTCTAACAATATCCGCTTCCGGCCAATGATTGATGATGTCCGCTGCGGTGCGCGGGCTGGACGGTCCCATCCGCATGTCGAGCGGGCCCTCGCGCATGAAAGAAAACCCACGGGCTGCGGAATCCAACTGGCGTGATGAAACCCCGAGATCCATCAGCAGGCCATCGGCCAGTTCCCCCTTTTGGATCTCGGGGATTGTCTGCATATGACAAAAATTCCCTTCCCAAGTCGTGAAGCGGTCACCGAAGGAGGCGAGTCGCGCGCGGGCATGGGCGAGCGCCTCGGGATCACGGTCGATACCTAACACCTTTGCGCCCGCTTTGAGAAAAAGCTCGCTGTGACCGCCACCGCCGAGGGTACCGTCGATGATGAATTTACCGCCACTGGCATCCATCCACTCGGCGGTCTCAACCGGGAAAACCGGGAGATGATAGTCGCCGGCGGCGGGTGCTTCGGAAAAATCGACGGGAGCCTGCGCTGACAACCAGCCAGGAGCAGCGCAGGCATCCGTAGGATCCGCAAAACCCGGTGCTGTCCCGAGCGCAAGGTTTTGCTTTGTTGGAAAACTTGTCGATGGTCGCGCCGCAAACACACAAGCGGCGCGAGCCATCGTTTCAAATAGCGAGAGAAGCAATGTCCCGAAAAACTCCAAACGCCCAGCCATGAAAAAAACCGGACGCCGCGCCGACAACCAGCCAGAAGCGGTGCGGACGTCCGTTGGATCGGCAAAACCTTGTGCTGTCCCGAGCACATGATTCTGCCTTTGGAAAAAATTTGACGATGGCCGCGCTGACAACCAGCCAGGAGCAGCGCGGACCATCGATTCAAAAGGCGCGAAAAACTCTGTCCCGAGAGATTTCGAACGCCCAGCCATGAAAGAAACCGGACGCCGCGCCGACAACCAGCCAGGAGCGGTGCGGACGTCCGTTGGATCGAATGCGCGGGTTCCTGTCCCGAGTAGTGGCGCGCATCCGCAAGAAAAGAGTCCCAACCCTGACGCCTGAGCGAGGGCGACCGAAGCCGCCGTTTTGCGGACCGCTTCAAGTGTCAGAGTTGGTGGGGTGAACAACATTGCTGCTGTTGGGTGTGTGGTGGGTGAGTGGTGGAAAATTTTAGAAAATGCCGAGGTCGTCCTCTTCTTGCTCAACATGGGTCTCGATGGAGAGAACAACCTCGAAGTTCGCCTTGCTCCAGATCTCGAAGTAGATGCCGCGACCGGCGAGCACCACTTCGGCATCGGCGAGGATGCCGGCCTTTTCGCTGAGATCTTTAGGGACGAGCAGCTTGCCTTGATCATTCAGAGTCACCTCGCGGCAGAGCATCGCGAGCTTGCCGAGCAGCTTGCCTTTCTCGGCCGGGCTCTTGGCGCTGCCTTTGATCAAGGCGACCTTTTCTTCATACGCTTCGACGCTGAGCACTTTGACCACCGGCATTTCGTGCGAGTTGGAAAACTGCAGGAACAACGGCACTTCAGCCTCCGGACGCCACGCAGTCGGGATGGAAACCCGAAACTTCGGGTCCATCTTGAAGGGCTTGAACCCTTTGTAGCGTTGATCGGTGGCGGTCACGGTTTGGTGCTGACAGGCGTGTCAGTGGTTAAGAGATACACTGAAATACACTAAGCTCGCAAGATTAATTTAGGAATTTTATAATATCCTCTTAAACTATTGATTCTTAAGCTTTTATGTCAAAAAATAAGACTCAAATTCTCAAAAGTTTTGCCTCGGATTTCCCAGAATCCTCAAAAATAAGGGCGGAATATTCAAAAATTCTAGGGATCCAGGAGGCGATTCTTACAATTTCAACCAGAGTGTACTACCAGAATGGTTTGGGCGCTTTAGTGTACTGGGGGACTTACCTGGGGCGCTGCGGAGGACAGGGATTTGGCTGGGTTGACAGATTCGCGGCCCACCCCCATGGTGCACGCGCTTCTGCTCCTATCATGATCTTCAAAAGTCTCTGTCGCCACGCCGGAATCGGCGCGAATTCCTACCTGCTCAAAACCAAGTCTGCCAAGATTGTCCTAGACGCTGGCATGCACCCGAAACATGAGGGATCCGAGGCCATCCCCCACTACGAATTTCTAGAATCCGGAACTGCGGACTCGATCATCATCACCCACTCCCACCTCGACCACGTCGGGACGCTGCCGGTTTTCCTTCAAGGCCAGCCACAAGCGAAGGTATTCATGTCGCCGGAAACCTCCGAGCTGGCCACCGCGATGTTGCACAACTCGGTGAACGTCATGCAGTCCAAGCGTATCGAGCACGGAATCGCCGAATATCCGCTGTTTGAACACCGCGAGCTGGATCAAATCGAAGAATGCTTCGAACTGCGCGGAATCGAGAAACCCTTCTTCCTCGACCATGGCAACACGGTGCGCGCGACCTTCCACGACGCCGGACACATTCTCGGCTCCGTCGGCGTGACCCTCGAAGCGGAAGGAAAACGCATCTTCTACACCGGCGACGTCAATTTCGAACACAGCACCATTCAGAAAGGCGCGATGTTTCCGACCGAAACCGTGGATGTGTTGATTGTGGAAACCACCCGCGGCGAGCAAGCCCGCCACAAGGACTACAACCGCGCCAGCGAAGAAAACGAACTGGCCGCCGCCATCGAGCGGGTGATTGCCCGGAAAGGCTCGGTGTTGATCCCGGTCTTCGCCATGGGCAAAACCCAAGAGGTCCTCGCGATGTTGCATCGCTTCAAAAAAGAAGGGCTCATCCCGAAGAAGACCCCGGTTTACATCGGTGGCCTCAGCACCAAGATGACCCATGTTTACGATCGTTTCACCGATTCGTCGCGCCGTCACCTCGCCGGATTCCGCTTCCTCAAGGACATGGATCTCGAATCCGGAAACAAGAAACGCAAGGCGCCCATCCCCTTCCACCCCGGCTGCATTTACGCGCTTTCCAGCGGCATGATGTCCGAAAAAACCGTGTCGAACAATTTCGCCCGGCAAGGCGTGCTGGAAAATGCGAAACACGGATTGTTCTTCGTCGGCTACGCGGATCCCGAGACGCCCGGTGGTAAAATACGCACCGCCCAGCCCGGGGATTCCATCGTGCTGGATCCCGCGCACCCCCCCGTGAAACTGAATTGCGAGACCCGCATCTTCGACTTCAGCGGCCACTCGACCCGCGATGCCATCGCTGACTACATCGTCGAGGTGGCTCCCAAGAAAGTGTTTCTGGTCCACGGTGACGATGGCGCCGTCGAATGGTTCCGTCAGGAAATCAGTCGCCGCCTGCCGACCACCGAAATCATCGTCCCGGAGCCCGGCGTCGAATACAAAATTTAAACCATCCAACCCACCCCAACCATGCTTGCCGACACCACCAACTCACAGCTTTTCGACTTCCTGCCTCAGATCGCGCTCATCGTGGCGATTTCCGTCCTGATCGGTTGGTCACTGAAAGGTCGCTTCACCAAGGCCAAGCCCGCGAAAGCCGCCGCCCCCGCTGAGAATCCCAATCGGGATCGCGCGAAGAACCTCGAAGCCGCACTCGACAAATCCAAAACCGCCCACAAGTCGCTGAAATCGGAACTCGAAACGCTGCAAGCGGCCTCCGTCCCCACCGCCACCCTCGAAAAAACCAGCTCCGAATTGGAAGCCGCCCGCAAGGCACTCGAAACCGAGAGCAAGCGCATTGCCACCCTCGAGACCGACCTGAAAAAAGCCCAGGACACCATCAAGAACCTCAACGGCCGCGCCAACGAAGCCGACAAAGCGCAGAAAGACCGCAGCTTTGCCCTCGAAAACGAACTTTCCCAAGCCCGCCAGCAACTCGCCCAACTCGAAGCGCGGCCGGATGACAGCGCCGTCCTGCATGCCGAAATCGAGCGCCTGCGCGAATCCGTCGCCGTGAGCTCACGCTTCGCCGGTGAAGTTAGAAAACGCGAAGCCGCCGCCGTGGAAGCTTTGCAAAAGGCCCAGGCGGAATTGGCTGCGATGGGCGATTCTTCCCGCGCCGTCCCCAAGGTTTCCAAAAAAGTCGGCCCGGTTGGTGATTCCGATCGCGTCGCCGCCGCGAAAGCCGAGGTCTTGCGCTTGGTTGAGAAAAACAAACAAGCGACCGCCGTTCCTGCGGAAGAAGCAGTCTTGCCCGCCGCCGAAGAACCCGTCGCCGCTGAAGAGCAAGCCGTGGTTGTTATGGAAAAACCTGCGATGGTCATCGAAGAGCCAGTGCCCGCCATCATCGAAGAGGAGATTCCCGTCACCATCGAACAGGAGTCAACCGCCACCACCAAGAAAGCCGCCACTGACGATCTTTTCGCAATGGATTGAAATTACTACTTTGTTAGCTTGGTTCAAGCTAACAACTACCAGCAGTTTCTAACAAATCCGCAACAGCCGCTCCCCCGCCTCGCGAAGGGTGTCGGCGTTTTTCGCGAAGTGAAAACGGATGAGGTGGTTCACCGGCTCTCTGAAAAAGCTGGAGCCCGCCACGCCCGCCACACCGATTTCCCGGATCAACCACTCGGACGCCTCGGTGTCCGTCGCAAATCCGAGTGAGGAAATATCCATCATCACATAGTAGGCACCCTGTGGCTCGGTGAAGGGCAGACCGGTTTTCCGCAGCAAGCCGAGGAACAAATCACGCTTCGCGGTGTAGAGATCCCTCAAGCCGACATAGTAACTATCAGGAAGCTCCAGTCCGGCGACTGCCGCTTCCTGGAGTGGGGCCGCTGCGCCGACCGTTAGAAAGTCATGCACTTTTCTCGCCTGTGCGATCACCGCCGGTGCCGCCTGCACATAGCCGAGCCGCCAGCCGGTGATGGAGTAGGTTTTTGATAGGGAATTGCAGGTGATGGTTCTCTCAAACGCACCCGGCAGCGCCGCAAAATAGACATGCTCGTGCGGCGCGTAAACGATGTGTTCGTAAGGTTCATCCATGATGACAAACGCGTCGTATTGCTCCGCCAAACGCAGGATTTCCAGCAACTCATCGCGTGTAAAAACCTTGCCCGTCGGGTTCGAAGGATTGCAGACGACAATCGCCTTGGGGTTTTGTGCGAAGGCACGGGCCAGTTCCTCCGAGTCAAATCCGAATCCCGGCGGTCGCAACGGCACATAGATCGGTTCCGCGCCGGACAAAATCGCATCCGCCGCGTAGTTTTCATAAAACGGCGAGAAAATGATGACTTTGTCGCCTGGATTGCACGCGGTCATCATCGCCACCATCATCGCTTCCGTGCTGCCGCAGGTGACGACGAGGTGCTGGTCCGGGTCGATCGGCAGCCCGGTGAAATGCTGGATTTTCCGCGCCAAAGCATCGCGAAAACGAGGCGCGCCCCAAGTGACTGCATATTGGTGGTGCGGCCCGCGCGTGGCCCGCTCCAAAGCTGCTAGAATCTCCTCAGGTGGGTTGAAATCCGGAAATCCCTGAGACAGGTTGATCGCCCCATATTGGTTCGCCATCCGGGTGGTGCCACGGATGACGGATTCGGTGAAAACAGAGAGTCGGCTCGCGGTCGCTGGCATGCTGGCCGGAACACTGACCGCGATTTCAAAATTGTCGATACTCTCCCACTTCAGTAGCGGCGGTAGCGTGGGTTGTAGGCGTAACCACTGCGGTAACCACCGCGGTAATATCCGCCGCCATGATAATAATGATTGTGGTGATGGCCATTGTCATTGGCGATCGCGTAACCCACCAACCCGGCGGCAGCCACGCCAGCGATCGCGACTGCGGGATCGACGGTCTGCAGCGGGTTTCCCCGCGCATCATAGGTGGTCATGCAACTGACGCTCATGCCAAAAAGGGCCAACACCGCGCCCATGGTGCAAAAGCGGGAAAAGTGGGAAGAAGGTGGATTCTCTTTCATACCTCAATGGACGTGCATGATGCCGTGTTATTCAAATGATTTCACCTCGCACGACTTTCCCACCTCTCACAACCTGCGGATTTTGCCGCTCGCCGTGACGGGCAACTCGCCCACGAATTTCACACGCGCCGGCACTTTATAAACCGACAACGACTCACCGCACCAAGCGATCAACTCGCGTGCGGTGGCCGTTTGACCCGCAGCAAGGATCACCGTGGCCACCGGCACCGTTCCGAAAACCGCATGCGCCGATCCGGTGACCTGGCACCGCCGCACCGCCGGGTGGCGTTCCAGCACTTGCTCCACCTCCTCCGGAAATACCTTCATGCCACTCACGTTCATCACACTCTTTTTCCGCCCCTTTAGGTAAACCCTGCCGGCCGCATCCGTCTCCGCCAAATCACCGGTGGCAAACCATCCGTCCACGCAAATCTCATCGACCGTCTGCCACGGCGACAAGTAGGCATCAAACATCCCCGGACCCTTGATCCACAACTCCCCCACCCGCCCGACGGCCACCGGCAGGCCTTCGTCGTCCCGCAATTCGACATCGAAGGCGGGTAGGGGCCGCCCCACCGCCGTCGGAGAGTCCCCCGCGCCGCCGGTGTTGAGCAGCGGCAGGCCGATCTCGATGATCCCCAAACCCTGCACCAAGGGCTTGCCGAACCGTTCACGGAACCCCTCCGCCACCGCCACCGCCACCGGCAAGGGCGACGCCGTGCTCACCGCCAGCCGCAAATCCGGCCAAGTGTAACTGCCTGAATCCGCCGCCAGCAACGCATGATGGAATGGCGAACCATAAATCACCGTTGCCCGCGTCGTCTTCGCGGTGTGCAGGACATCCTCCGCCAGATACGAAGCACCCAGCACCGTGCAAGCGCCATGGTAAAGATACAGCACGATCGAAACCGCAAAATGATGCGCCATCGGTAACATCCACAACACCCGGTCGCTCGGACCAATTTCGAGCGCCGCATTCGCCGCTACAATCCGCTCACGCAGCTTCGCATGGCTCAAAACCACCCCTTTGCTGCGCCCGGTCGTCCCCGAGCTGAAACGAATGAACGCCGGATCCAACGCGCGAAACGCCTCCTCATCCTGAAGCCCCGCCCCCTCCAAAGGAATCCACGCCCCACCTCTACCCGGCTCAAAATTCGTCGCCTCCCCACTCCGCCACCGCTGGCCGCTGCCGAGAAGCAAGCCACACAGGCTCGTCCGTTTGATAATTTCATCACGCTCCGCCCGCGTCAATTCCTCCGCCACGGGCACCAGACAACCGCCCGCTTTTAAAATCCCCAGCGCCAACACAATGTAATCCACACCATTTTCGCAGGCCAAACCGACCCTCGGCACCCCGTCCCGCCGGAATCCCGAGCACCGCCCCAACCACCCCGCGACCTGCGCCGCCTGTTCCAGAAGCTCACCATAGCTCAGAGTCACGCCATCCGCCATCAGCGCTGGACGCTCGGCCGATGCCCGCAGAATGATCTGATCCACAATATTCACCCACCACCACCGTAAGACGCCCACAGTGCCCCGCTCAAGAAATTCTTCCCGGGGCGCACGCTGCCGGTTTGCGGAAAACCACGAGGTGCCGGTCCACCGATTTCCCCGGAACCTCCGCCAGCTCGCGCGACTCCGGGTCCCGCACATTCCACAAAACCTCCGCGCCGCGCGTCTTCATCGACGCCACCAACAAGTCATGCTCCTTGTCAAAATAGGACGTGCAAACCAACAGCCCGTCCGCCTTCACCACTTTCAGTCCGTTTTCCAGCATCCGATCCCACGCCACCGGATCGTCCCAATAATTCTGATGCCGGATAAAAATCAAATCCACGTCGGAAATCAGCCCCATCCGGTCGATCAATGAAGCATCCCCACTGCGAAACTCGATCAACCCCTCCGGCAGCGACCACCGCCTCGCCGCCTCCTCGATGGCATCCGCCCGCAAATCGATCCCGAGGTAGTGCCCGATTTCCGCAGGAGCCAGCGCCCGGGCCAACGCCCCCGTCTCGTCCGCCCGGCCGCAGGCGAGGTTCAACACCCTCACCCGGCCACTTTGTAAGAAACCCACCGCCGCAAATGCCTGCCGCAGCCTCGCCGACAATCGCGTCACATCATCGAGCGTCCCCGGATAGCGGAATGGCAGGCATTGTTTCACGCCGGCAGGGTTATTTCAAACTTCCGCGAGATTCAAGTTTGCAGATCCGCCACGCAAATTGCTAGCTCATCGCCAACCAATGAGCACCATCCCGAATTCCTCAGTCCAGCAACTCGTGTCCGATATCAGCGGCCAATTCGCCGTCCAAGGCACCTTCATCTCGGGGGAGGAAATCCACAGCGGCCACATCAATTCCACCTACCGGGTGTCCTATCAGCAGCCCGATGGCAGCGTCCGACGCTACATCCTTCAGGCCATCAACCGCCACGTCTTCAAGGACCCCTGCGCCGTGATGCGCAACGTGGAATCCGTCACCCGCCACATCAACGCCCGCGTGCTCCGCCAGAAAAAAGATCTCGGCGGCCAAACCCTCAACCTCTTCCCCGCCCGCAAAGGCGGCTCATGGATCGAGGATGAACTCGGCGAAGTCTGGCGCTGTTACAACCACATCGAAGGCTGCGTCACCCACGAAATCATCGAAAACGCCCGCCAAGCCTATCAGGCGGCACACGCTTTCGGTGCCTTCCAACACCTCGTCAGTGATCTCGACACCCACTCGATTGTCGAAACCATCCCGGACTTTCATGACACCCGGAAACGCTTCTTCCGCCTCCTGGACGTCGCCGCCGCGGATCCCAACCAACGGCTCAATTCAGTTCGCGCCGAGTTCGACTTCATCGTCAAACGCGAACCCCTCACCGGCGTCCTGCTCGACCTCGCCGCCGCCGGAGAAATCCCCAGCCGCATCACCCACAACGACACCAAAATCAACAATGTCATGATCGACGCCATCACCGACGAAGCCGTCTGCGTGATCGATCTCGACACCGTCATGCCCGGCCTCGCGCTCTACGACTTCGGCGATCTGGTCCGCAGCGCCACCAGCCCGGCCGCCGAGGACGAGCGGGATCTCTCCAAGGTCCAAATGCAGATGCCGATGTTTGAAGCGCTCGTCGAAGGCTACCTCGACGCCGCCGGTGGTTTCCTCAACAAGGCTGAAATCGGCCACCTCGCATTCTCCGGAAAACTCCTCGCTCTGGAAGTGGGAATCCGCTTCCTAACCGACCACCTCGAAGGCGACGTCTATTTCAAGGCCCGCCGCCCGGACCACAACCTCGACCGCTGCCGCACCCAGCTAAAGCTGGTGGAATCCATCGAAGCCCAAGAGGCGAAGATGAATAAATTCGTGCAGAAACGCAGCGCCTCTTTGCAACACCATTAAATCATCGAAAGGGTCAGTCCCGACTAACAGGCATTGGCATCCGACGGATAATTTAAACAGCGGGGGAGGATCCGGAAATTCGGATACGGCTGAACTGGTGGGCAGGGGATGGTTCCGGGGGGCGGGCATTTTCTATTTCAGGCCGAGGACCTTGGGGGCGCTGGCGTTGCCGAAGCGGTCGAAAGCGGTGATGGCGACGGCTTCGGCACGGGGAATGGTGAGGCTGCGGGCCGAGGCAGGCACGATTTGCACGGTGCGCCAATTGCCGCTGATGCGGGCTTGGACGGCGATTTTCGCGGTGTTGTCGGCGGGTTCCCAGCGCACGGTGGCGGCGTTGCCATTGGCGGACGCACTGACGCCGGGGGCGGCGGGGGATTTGTTGCTGAGCCATGGCATGGGGGGGACGGCGGCGGGCTGGGTGTAGGTGCCGGCGAGTTTGGTGGCGATGCCGCCTTGGTTTTTGACGAGGCTTTTGGCACTCCAGTGGATGTGGCCGTTCCAGTTTTTGCCGATGCGGCGGCTTTGGTCGATTTGGGTGGTGATTTCGGAGGCGGAGCGGCCGTCCTCCGGGCCACCGATGCGGGCGCTGGCGATGCCGGGCCAGACCGGGCGCGATCCCTGCTGGCGCCACCAATCCAGAAGGGTGGTGAAACTTTGTTTTTGCGGTGAAATCTTCCAATAGAGCTGCGGCGCGAGGTAATCGACCCAGCCGTTTTTGAGCCATTTGCGGGAGTCGCCGGCGAGTTGTTCGTAGCTGTCGATGCCGGCTTCGATGCCGCTTGGCACGCCGGGCCGCCAAATGCCGAAGGGGCTGATGCCAACGCGGACCCAAGATTTCTGGCGCTTCACGGCGGAGTAGAGATTGCTGACAAAGCCATCGACGTAAGCGCGGCGCTGGGCGGGGGTTTTGCCATCGGGGAAGCGGATGTTTCCGGAGGGATAGGGGTAGAAATAATCGTCGAGGTGGACGCCATCGATGTCATAGCGGCGGACGACGTCGAGGATGACGTTGAGCGCGCGGGCGCGGGTGTCAGGGTGGGCGGGATCGCACCAGACCATCGAGCCGAAGCGTTTGGTGATGTGCGGGGCAACGCGGGTGACGTGGTTGCCGGCCGTCTGTTGGGAGGTGTTGGAAAGGGCGCGGAAAGGATTGAACCAGGCATGGACTTCGATGCCGCGGGCGTGGGCTTCCTTGATGCAATAGGCGAGAGGATCGTAGCCGGGTGAGCGGCCCATGGTGCCGGTGAGCGACGAGCTCCAAGGCTCGATGGATGACTGATAGACGGCGTCGCATTGCGGGCGGACCTGGAAAACGACGGCGTTCATTTTCAAGCCGGCGATTTTATCGAGGATACCGCGCATTTCCGCCTGCTGGGTGGAGGCGCTGAGGCCGGATGAGCTGGGCCAATCGATATTATAAATGCAGGCGATCCACGCGGCGCGGAACTCGCGGGCGAGGGCCGGCGGGCGCTCGTTGACCGGCGCGTAGGGCTGGGCGAGGGCGGTGGGGGCGAGGGCGAGAGCTGTGAAAAGGGTGATCAAGCGGATCATGGCGCAAAGCATGATCGCGGCGGTGTGACACCGCAAGCTTGGGTTCGCCGGGAATCAGCGCTCCTTCACGCGTTCGACGTCGGCGCCGAGCATGAGGAGTTTTTCATCGATGTGCTCGTAGCCACGGTCGATGTGATAGAGGCGGCTGATCTCGGTGGAGCCCTTGGCGTTGAGAGCGGCGAGCACCAGGGCGGCGGAGGCGCGGAGATCGGAGGCCATGACGGGGGCGGCGGAGAGTTGGGCGACGCCGCGGACGATTGCGGTGCCGTTGTCCACCTTGATATCGGCACCCATGCGCTTGAGTTCGGCGCAGTGCATGAAGCGTTGGGGGAAAATGGTGTCCTTGATCACGCTGAGGCCGGGAGTGGTGGCGAGCAGCGCAGTCATCTGGGCCTGCATGTCGGTGGGGTAGCCGGGGTATGGGGCGGTGGTAAGATCGACGCCGTGGAGAGTTTCTCCACGATGGATGGTGCAGACGTCGCCGGCTGGGTTGAAATCGACGCGGTGACCGGAGGCCTCGATGGCGGCGGTGATCGCTTTCAGGTGCTCGCGGCAGACGCGGCGCAGGGTGACGCCCTCGCCCGCCAGCGCGGCGGCGGCCATGAAGGTGCCGGCTTCAATGCGGTCCGGAATGACGGTGTGCTCGATGCCGTGGAGTTCTTTAACCCCTTCGATGACGATGCGACGGGTGCCGGCTCCGGTGATTTTCGCGCCCATCGAGTTGAGGAAATTCGCGAGGTCGAGCACTTCAGGTTCGGCAGCGGCGGATTCGATGACGGTGATGCCTTCGGCCAAGGTGGCGGCCATCATCACGTTGTCGGTGCCGAGCACGGTGGGGCCGTGGGTGCCGCGGAGGTCGATGACCGCGCCGCGCAGGCCGTCTTTGGCGGTGAGCGTGATGTTTCCTCCTTCAAATTCGACTTTCGCGCCAAGGGCTTCGAGGCCGCGCAAATGCAGGTCCACCGGGCGATCGCCGATGACGCAGCCGCCGGGTAAGGAGACGACGCAGCGGCCTTTGCGGGCGAGCAGCGGGCCCATCACGCAAATCGAGGCGCGCATACGGCGGACGAGTTCGTAGGGTGCTTCGTCGAGGATATCGGCGCAGGTGATGCGGACGGTGCCGGAGGAGCGCTCCACATCCGCGCCGAGGGCGCTGAGGATCTGGATCATGTAATTGGTGTCCGAGACATCCGGGACGCGGCGGATGATGCAGTCGTCGGCGGTGAGCAGGGTGGCGGCGAGGATTGGAAGTGAGGCGTTTTTCGAGCCGGAGATGTTGATGCTGCCGCGCAGGGTGGCGCCGCCGTGAACTACAAGTTTATCCATGGGAGGTGATTTGGAATTTGAGATTTGGGATCGGCTTACGGGCGCTTGGCGAAGGGAAACCGGGCGATGCCGGACAGGTCGGTTTTCACTTCGATGGCGGTGAAGGAGCAAGCTTGGAGAATTTCAGCGACCTGTGAAGCTTGATCATGGCCGATTTCCAAGACGAGCCAGCCGCCAGGTTTGAGTTTGTCGAAGGCCTCTGGAATGAAGCGGCGGATGAGATCCAGTCCGTCCGCGCCGCTGAAAAGCGCGAGTGCGGGATCATGCAGGACTTCGCGGGCCATGGTGGCGCGCTCGGATTCCGGGACGTAGGGGAGATTGGCGACGATGCCGTCAAAAGGGCCTGCGATCGAGGAAAACAGGTCGCTTTCGAGGAAGTCGGCGTTGGGAATTTCGAGAGCGGCAGCGTTTTCGCGGGTGAGCGAGAGGGCGGCGGGAGAGACATCGGCGAGCGTGATTTGCCAGCCCGGGCGTTCTGCGGCGAGCGTGAGGCCGAGCACGCCGGAGCCGCAGCCCATGTCGAGAATTTGCAAATCCGCGGGGAGTTCCCATTTCAGGATCCACTCGGCGAGTTCCTCGGTCTCCGGACGCGGGATGAGAGCGCGGGCGTCGGTTTTAAACTCGTATTTGTGAAAATAGACGCTGCCGAGCAGGTGCTGGAGCGGGATGCCTTCGCCGCGTTTTTTCAGGGTTTCGCGCAGCGGGGCGAGCTCGGCTTCCTCCATAGGGCGGTCATACTGTACATAAAGCTGGACCCGGGTGCAGCCGAGTTGGCGGGCGACGAGCATCTGCATGTTGCGGCGTGCGTCCTCGATTCCGCGTTTTTCGAGATAGCGGGTGCCGCCATCGATGGTTTCCAGAACGGTGCTCATTCGTAAGACGCCGGGAGATTGCGTGGCGAATGCGGCCCCGCCAAGACCTATCCTGACAATTTAGGATTGCGGGAGACTCCCGGATTGATAACCCGTGGCCATCCATTCGCCACTTTCCATCACCGGCCTCGGGGCCTTGTCCGCGCTCGGCAGCGATGTTGCATCCCATCACCGGGCGGTTCTCGCGCGGCAGGTGCCATTTCAACACCTCGGGAAATTGTTAGGCGAAGACAGCCCGCATGCAATGAGACCGGGCGCATGGATCGAGCCGCGCTCGTTGCTCATTCACCGCAAATGGAGCCCTGCGACCATGGCGGCGTTGCATGTCGCGAGGCAGGCGATCGCCGAGGCGGGGTGGACGGCGGCTGATTTGAAGGACGCGGCGTTGGTCTTGGGCACCAGCCGTGGCAATGCGGCTGGCTGGTTGGGGCCGTGGCCCGGCCGCAGGCCGTTCAAGTTGATGGCGGCGAGCAATACCATTCACAGCGAGCCGGCCTCCGCCATCACCATCGAATTCGGAATCACCGGGCCGAACCATGTGTTGGCCAGCGGTTGCGCCGCGGGCCTGGATGCGATTGGGATCGCGATGTTGTTGGTAAACTCCGGATTGGCACCCCGTGCGCTGGCGGTGGCAGTGGATTTGCCGCTCGTCCCGTTGTTGTTGGATAACTATGCCGCGTCAGGCATTTTATCGGGAAACCTGATTCCGGATCCTTATCATCCGCAAACTTCGGGATTCGTCCCGGCGGAGGGGGCGGGTGCCATGGCCATCGAACCCGGATCGGGAAATCACCCTCAATTGATTCACTACAGGTGCAACTCGGATGCATGCGATCCGGTGGGCATTCCTGCCGACGGCGGGCGCTCCTCGGAATTGTTAGAAAAGGCGATTCAGCTCTGTGGCAAGCCTGTGGCAGTGTGCCCGCATGCGACGGGCACCGCCGTCCAAGCGATTGCCGATCCCGCGTTGTTATCGCGGTCCTTCACCGGACGGAAGCCGACGCTACACCTGTTGAAACCGTTCACCGGACACACCATCGGTGCGAGCGGTATGCTTGAAAGCGTGATCCTCACGCGTTTTTTAAGAGACCGCCAGCTCCCACCGAATCTGCCGGACCGCCACATGCCCGCCGGGTATTCTCTGCCGGACCAGCCGCTTGATGCCGACGGTTTGATTTATAAAATCTCCCACGGCATGGGAGGTCACAACGCACTGCTCGTTCTTAAACCATCATGAATCCACCACGCCGTCTTGAAGTTTCCATCGATGAGCAAACCTTGAACGTCATCGAGGGCGGGCAATGTATCCGACAATTCCGGGTTTCCACCGCTGTCAAAGGCATGGGATTTACGAAGGACACTTATCGCACGCCCATCGGTCGGTTCAGGGTTTGTGAAAAAATCGGTGAGGGGGCGGCGAGCGGTACGATTTTCAAAAAGCGCCTGCCGGCGGGGCAGTGGGCCGGTGGTGACGGGGCGGAGGAAGATCTGGTGCTGACGCGGATTCTCCGACTGGAAGGACTGGATTCTGAAAACGCCAATACGCTGGAGCGGCACATCTACATTCACGCGACCAACCGTGAGGACAAGCTCGGCGAGCCGGCCAGCCAAGGCTGCGTGCGACTGGACAATGCCGGGATGATCGAACTGTTTGATATGGTTTCCGAAGGAGTGGAGCTCGTGATCCAGCCCGCCACCCGGCAGCGGGGTAAGTTGTTGTTCATCGATTGTGACTCCACCTTGTCGTCGATTGAGGGGATCGACGAGCTTGCGCGGGCGAAGGGTGCTCAGGTTTTTGCGCAGGTGGTGGCACTGACCGAAGCCGCCATGAATGGCGAAATCGCGATCGGCGAGGTGTTTCCGCGCAGGATGGAGATGATTGGTCCGGATCGTGAGGTGTGTGAGAAGGTTGCGGACTTGTATGTGAGGACGGTGGTCCCCGGAGTGACCGGGCTGATCGAGGATGTGAAGCGGGCGGGTTGGACGCCGGTGATTTTATCGGGTGGTTTCGCGCCATTGATTCATCCCCTGGCGCGCGTGTTGGGGATTGATCACGTGGAGGCAGTGCCGTTGTTCTTTGATGCGGAGGGTCGATATATCGACTACGGACGGGACTATCCCACCACGCGCAATCTTGGGAAAAACGAGGTGATTCGCGAGTGGCGGGATGCGTTGCTGCCGGAGCGAGTGGTGATGATCGGTGACGGCGTCTCTGATTTGGAAACCAAGCCCGATGTGGATGTCTTCATCGGATTCGGTGGAGTGGTGGAGCGTCCGTTGGTGCGGCAGGGGGCTGATTATTGGTTCACTGATATGTTGGATCGTGCCGAATTATTGAGTGTCATCGAGGGGGAATTAATAGAAGATCCGACAGCGTAGTTTGGCGTCATATAGAGCTTGCAAATTTTAGCTTGCTTGCGGTGGGTGGAAATCTAGTCTCCGGCCGTCATGACTACAACTGCTAAGAAAAAAACGGTTAAGGGTGTCCGCTATACGGACGCACAAAAGAAAGAAGTCCTGGACTTCGTCGCCAGCTACAATGCGGCCAATGGTCGCGGCGGCCAAAGCAAGGCTGCTGAAAAATTCAAGATGTCGCAAATCACCGTCGCCGCTTGGTTGAAGGCATCGGGCGCACTGGCACCCACCAAAAAGGTCGCTGCCAAGAAGGCTGCCAAGGCACCGAAAGCGCCCAAGGCTCCCGAGGCAGCGAAGGCCACCAAGGCTGCGAAGTCCTCCAAGGTCGGCACCCGTTACACCCCTGAGCAGAAGCAAGAGGTCGTGGACTTCGTTGCCAGCTACAACGCCGCAAACGGCCGTGGTGGACAGAGCCAAGCTTCCACAAAGTTTGGTGTTTCACCACTTACCGTGATGGCATGGCTCAAGGCGTCCGGCGCACCGAAGGCTTCTAAAGCCGCGCCAGCCGCTAAGGCTCCTAAAGTTGCAAAAGCGCCTAAAGCTGCTCCAGCCGCCAAGACATCTGCTCCAGCCGCCCGCAGTGGTAGCTTCACCGCGCGTCTTGATTCGCTCGTCGCGCTCAATCGCCAGATCGAAAAGGCCGAAGTCGAACTTGCCGCTTTGCAGTCCAAGTTTGCATCGCTCAAAGCTTCGCTCTGATTTAATTCTCCAAAAAACCCTAAAACGAACCGGCCGCCTCCCGCAAAGGGGGCGGCTTTTTTGATTACCACGAAATGTCCAGCTTCAGGTCGCGCCAGAGAATGCGCTCGCCTTCGAAGACGAAGCGCCCGCGGAAGGTTTGTTCGTTGAGCAGCAGCGGCAGCCAGTATTGATCGTCCTCCCACATCCGCTGATAGGGAATGGCGTCCAGCGGTGTCCATACGGGCACGGCTTCATCGGTCTCGGTCGGGATGCCGGTGAAGTCATCCGCCCGATAGACGTGGCACATGATGTCCGGGCAGTCCGACATGGAAAACAATAGTTCACCCAGCTTGCGCGGCGTGTGGGGAGTGATGAGAAGTTCCTCCTCGGTTTCGCGGATGGCGGCTTCGAGCGCGGTCTCGCCGGGATCGATCTTGCCGCCCGGGCCGTTAATTTTTCCAGCACCCAGCCCGCGCTTTTTCTCGATGAGGAGGATCTGCCCGTCCTTGATGATGAACATCAGGGTGGCGAGAATTTCTCCGGACCACAATGTCCAGTCGAGGGGTGATGGGGCTTCTTGCATGGGCTCAGGCTCCGGCCGCGGCGTAGGCTTCCACGCTGTCGCAGGTGCAGATCAGATTGCGATCGCCGTGGACATTGTCGATGCGTCCGACCGCCGGCCAGAATTTGTGCTGGCGAAGGTATGGCAATGGAAATGCTGCTTGCTCGCGCGAATACTCGTGCGGCCAATCATTGCCACAAACCGTTTCGCATGGGTGCGGCGCGTGTTTGAGCGGATTGTCATGGGCATCGAGTGTGCCGGCGATCACAGCGGAAATTTCACCGTGGATGGAAATCATCGCATCGCAGAAACGGTCTAGCTCATCTTTGGATTCGGACTCCGTCGGTTCGATCATCAAGGTGCCGCCCACCGGCCAACTCATCGTCGGCGCGTGGAAGCCGTAATCCATGAGACGTTTGGCCACGTCCTCGACGGTGATGCCGCTGGCATCGGATAGAGGGCGCACGTCGATGATGCATTCATGAGCGACGAGGCCTTCATTCCCGGTGTAGAGAATCGGGAAAAACGGCGAGAGCTTTTTCGCCATGTAGTTGGCATTGAGGATCGCGACTTCGGTGGCTTCGGTGAGTCCGGCGGGTCCCATCATCGCGATATACATCCATGAAATCGTGTTGATGGATGCACTGCCCCACGGGGCCGAGCAGACCGCACCTTCCTTGGAATCGAGCGCCGCGTGGCCGGGGAGATAGGGAACTAATTGTTTGGCGACGCCGATGGGGCCGACACCCGGACCACCACCGCCGTGCGGGATGCAGAAAGTTTTGTGGAGATTGAGGTGGCAGACATCGGCTCCGATGAGTCCCGGGCTGGTCAGTCCGACTTGGGCATTCATGTTTGCGCCGTCCATGTAAACCTGGCCGCCGGCGTCGTGGATGATGTTACAAATTTCGCGGATGGTTTCCTCGAACACGCCGTGGGTGGATGGGTAGGTGACCATCAGAGCGGCGAGATTGTCGCGGTGTTCTTCGGTGCGGGCGGCGAGATCCGCGATGTCGATGTTGCCATCGTCATCACATTTCACGCCGATGACTTTCATGCCCACCATCACGGCGGACGCGGGATTGGTGCCGTGTGCGGAAACCGGGATGAGGCAGATGTTCCGATGGGCATCGCCACGCGCGAGGTGATAGCGACGGATCGCTAACAGTCCTGCATACTCGCCTTGGGAACCGGCGTTCGGCTGAAGCGAGACTCCGGCGAAGCCGGTGACTTCCGCCAGCCAGCCTTCAAGCGTGGCAAGCATTTCACGGTAGCCCTGGCTCTGATCTGCCGGAGCGAACGGGTGCAGCGAGGAAACTTCCGGCCAGCTCAGAGGAATCATTTCGGAGGTCGCATTCAGCTTCATGGTGCAGGAGCCGAGGGCGATCATCGACTCGTTGAGCGCGAGGTCCTTCGATTCCAGGCGTTTGATGTAACGGAGCATGTCCGTCTCCGAGTGATAGCTGTTGAAGACTTTCTGGGTGAGGAAAGGCGAGGTGCGCGGGAGGGAAATTTCCCAAGTGGCGCTCGGCAAGGTCCCGGCCAGACCGAAGGCCTTAGCGATGGTGGTGAGGTCCGCCACGCTGGTGGTTTCATCCAGAGAAATCCCGAGATGGTCGGCATCGATGTGGCGGAGATTGATGCCGGCGGCGGCTGCTTTTGATAGAATGTCAGCCGCTTGTCCGGGAACTTTGGCAACGATCGTATCGAAAAACGCGCCGGGCTCGACGGCGATGCCACCGGCGCTGAGCGTCGCCTTCAAATCGGCGGTGAAGAAGTGGACCTGGTTGGCGATGTGCATCAGTCCCTCCGGACCATGATAAACCGCATACATCGATGCCATCACCGCCAGCAGCACCTGGGCGGTGCAGATGTTGGAAGTCGCCTTGTCGCGGCGGATGTGTTGCTCGCGCGTTTGCAGCGAGAGCCGGTAGCCGGGCTTGCCGCGCGAATCGAGCGAAATCCCGATCAAGCGGCCGGGCATCTTGCGTTTCAACGTATCCACACAGGCCATGAAACCGGCATGCGGCCCGCCGAAGCCCATCGGCACGCCAAAGCGCTGCGACGAACCCACACAGATGTCCGCACCGAATTCACCGGGCGCCCTCAAAACCGTTAGAGCGAGGATATCGGCGGCGACGATGGCCACCGCGCCTGCGGCCTTAGCTTTGGCGAAAAACCCCTCGAAGTCGTCGATGCGCCCGCGGGTGTCCGGATATTGCACCAGCACGGCGAACAAACCTTCGCAGCCTGCGGGATCGAATTTTTCCCAATCGCCGATGACCACCTCGATCCCCAGCGGTTCCGCGCGGGTAATGACGACGTCGATGGTTTGTGGATGGCAACGCTCGGAAACGAAAATGGCGCGGCCTTTGGGCTTGCCGGCGAGGGCGAGGCTCATCGCCTCTGCGGCGGCGGTGCCTTCATCGAGCAGTGAGGCGTTTGAAACATCCAGGCCGGTCAGGTCGGTGATCATCGTCTGGAAATTCAGCAGCGCCTCGAGCCGGCCTTGCGCGATTTCCGCCTGATAGGGCGTGTAAGCGGTGTACCAGCCGGGGTTTTCCAGGATGTTGCGCTGGATCACGCCCGGGGTGTGGGTGCCGTGGTAGCCTTGGCCGATGCAGGACTTCAGCACGCGATTTTTCCCCATGATCGACTTTAGCCACGCGAGTGCGTCGTGCTCCGAGCGGGCTTCCGGCAGGCTGAGCGCGCCTTCCATGCGGATCCCGGCGGGGACGGCGGCGTCGATCAGGGCGGCGAGCGATTCGTAACCGGTGTCGCGAAGCATTTCATTGCGATCGGCTCCAACGGGACCCAAGTGGCGGCTGCGGAAGTCAAGACGGGCGGACATTTGAATAAGAAGTGAAGGCTAAGGGACAAAACATCCCGCGACCCTGAGTGGGACGCCCCCTCCATAGTAGAAAATCCCTTCCGCGCAACTCCCGTTCCTGAGAATCTGCGCCGCTCGGGATGGCGGACATTTCTGCCCGCCTGGCCAATGCGGTGAGCAAGAACCCGAGCGAAAAGCTTTTATCGCTCCAATCATTGGCAACACGACAATAAGGTCGTGCCTCCATATTCGCCAATCTGTAATTCACGCGACGCTATGCTGAAAACAGACTCGCGGCATCCGCGATGACTTGTTTTTGCAATTTGCGCCGGTTGTCCGTGATCGTTTGCCAGAGGGTGGGCGCGAATTTCGGCGTGAAGCCGTGGTCCGTCAGCCAGATCGAGAGGGTGGCGAGGTCGTTTTCATCGCCTAACAGGTCAGCGATTTTCGCCATTTCCGGCTCCAGGCTGACGGCGCCGTCCGGCAGGAAGCCGACGGCGCCGAGGTAGGCCTTGAGAGCTTTGCGGGCATCGTGGAAATCCTCCTCATCGCGGTGGTCCAAATTCAGGCAGCGCTTGCGGACTTGTTTGCCAAGTTTTTTCAAGCCGGTGGCGAGCGTGGTTTCGAGGTCCTCGGCAGGCAGCCCGGACAAGGCCCCGCGGGCTGCGGTGACGCGGGCGACGCACCAGGCGACGGTCTCCGGCGGCGGGCGGCGGGCGGCGGAATGCGTTTGCTGGTCGAGCAGCCCGTGCACCGCGCTGGCGACCATGGAGTCGTCCTCCCAGGCGAGTTTTTGCCAGGTTTTCAAGCGCGACACCGCGTCACGTGGTTCGGAGAGCAAGCGGCCGATCGCTTGGATCTCGGCGGCGGAATCCTTGATGCGAAATAACGAAAACCCGCCGCGCAGCGACTTGCCGAGCTTGCGGATCGCGTGGACTTCCTCGCCCACGCGGCCGTCCGAATCGAGTAGTCCATGGAGCAGGCGTTCCATCGTTTCGCAACCGCTAGCGAGTTGATTGCAAGCGAATTGGGCGGTCGATTCGGTCGGAGAAGTCATAGAGGGAGAGGAAATCCTAATTGAAACTGATTGTCATCGTGCTTCGTGTGACAATTACCCAGCCACAATTCCGGCAGATTGGCGATCCCGAAAGCAGCGCACAACTTTCGGTTGCCCAGCCCGGCCCGCGCGGGCAATCATTCGCCCGACCATGCCGCGCCCGCCCAAAAAGTTTGTCCCCACGCCCTTTGAGTATCATCAGGAAATCGAGCTGACGATCGACTCGCTGACCAACCTCGGCGCGGGTGTCGGGCGGATCGACGGCTGGGTGGTGTTTGTGCCGTTTTCGCTGCCGGGTGAGCGGGTGAAGGCCCGGGTTTTCCGCAATGACAAAAGTTTCTCGCAGGCGGATCTGGTGGAGGTGCTCGAGCCGTCGCCGGACCGGGTCGCTCCGGGGTGCCCGCTTTTCGGTGACTGTGGCGGCTGCCAGTACCAGCACCTTGCCTATGAAAAACAACTCGCTTGGAAGACCCGCCAGGTCGGCGAGTTGATGAAACACATGGCGGCGATCACCTTCCCGGTGAACGACTGTCTCTCGTCCGCGCAAATTTGGAACTACCGCTCGAAAATCACGCCGCACTTCGAAAAGGGCAAAGATGGCGACTTGGGGCCGATCGGTTTCCTATCGTTCGGCCGCCGTTCGCAATTGGTCGATGTGCCGCAATGCCCGATCGCGATGGACGTGATCAACCGCGAGTTGCCCGCCATCCGCGAGGGGCTGCGGGCGCGGGCGCACACCTTCAAGCGCGGTGCCACGGTGTTGCTGCGTGCCACCCAAGACCGGGTGGAAACCGATTTTCGGGCGGTGGCCGTCGAACAAGTTGGCGATTTGAAATTCCAATTTCTTGCCGGGGATTTTTTCCAAAACAATCCATTCATCCTGCCGTTATTCACCGGCTACGTGGCGGAAAAAGCGGCGGTGGGCGGCGTGAAATTTCTGGTCGATGCGTATTGCGGCTCGGGGCTCTTTTCGCTGACCTTGGCGAAACACTTCGAACGCGTGGCCGGTGTTGAGGTTTCCGAAACCTCGTGCGAGTGGGCGCGGAAAAATGCCCAGGCCAACGAGATCGCCAACGCCGAGTTCCTAACCGCATCGGCGGAGGCAATTTTCGATCAAATCAATTTCCCGGCTGCGGAGACCGCGGTGGTGATCGATCCGCCGCGCAAAGGATGCACGCCGGAATTCATCGAGCAGTTGCTCGCTTTCGGGCCGTGCCGCGTGGTTTACGTTTCATGTGATCCGGCAACTCAGGTGCGGGATTTGAAACAACTCAGCGAAGGCGGCTACCGTCTGGAAGACGTGCAGCCCTTCGACTTGTTTCCGCACACCCGCCACTTGGAGTGCGTGATGACCTTGGTGAAGGATTGAAATCCCGGTTAGACTTGGGGATTCACCAAATCTGCCAAGGCGGCTTCGAGGGTCGGAAATTTGAAGGAAAAGCCATCGGCCTCCAGCGCGGTGGGCAAGGCGCGTTGGCCGGCAAGCAGGGCTCCACCGAAGCCACCCAGCCCCAGCTTCAAGGCAAACCCCGGGACCGGAAAAATGGCAGGGCGATGGACGGCCGCCCCCAGTTTCCGAGTGAAGTCGGCATTGCGCTCGGGCGTCGGTGCGGTGCCATTGACTGCCCCGGCGAGCGAGTCGGAAAAAACCGCATGCACCAAGGCGGCGCGCAGGTCATTGAGGTGGATCCACGGCATCCATTGGCGCCCGGAACCGAGACGACCGCCGATGCCCGCTTTGAAAAGAGGGCGGAGTTTTTGGAATGCCCCACCGTCGCGGCCAAGCACAATGCCGATCCGCAGCCGGACGACGCGGACGCCGAGGGCTTCGGCTTCGAGCGCGGCGTTTTCCCAAGCGCTGCAAAGATCCGCGAGGTAGCCGCTGCCCGGCGGCGAGCTTTCGGTGATGGTTTCGTCGCCGCGGTCACCATAGATGCCGACGGCGGAAGCATTGACGAGCACGCGGGGCCGGGCGGCGGCGGGCAGTCTGCGAATGGCCTCGACCACCTGCCCGGTGAGTCCGACGCGGCTTTCATGAAAACGGCGCCGCGATTTTTCCGTCCATCGTTGGTCGATGGGTTCGCCGGCGAGATTGATCACCGCATGATGGCCGGAAAAATCCAGACTGGCGGGCGTCTGCCAGCGGTCCACGCCGGGCAGATTGCCCGCTCCAGAACGGCTGACGCCGGTGGTGGCCATGCCATTCTCCGCGAGCAAGGCTGCCAGCCCGCGCCCGACGAAGCCAGTCACACCAACGATCGCCGCCCTTTGATTGATCTCCATGCCCCATCATCGGTGGGAAATCCGGGCGGTAAACCCCATTTTAACAGAAACGAACACCACCTTTCACCCTTTACTTCAACGCCGGGGGGTTCTCTTATCACGGCGATGCTGAAACTTGGTGCATGGATGATTTCCCCGCTGCTCTGCCTGCCGCTGCAGGCGCAGGATGCCCAGGTGCTGCCGGATCAAGCGGTGCGGCCACCAGCGGAGATGATCACGCCGGTCCCGGCTCCGGAAATTCCGCTCGGGGACCCTGGCACCCTCACTCCGGTCATGCCCAAGGAGCTGAACATCAACAACCAGGGCGGCTCGTTCACCGGTGATCTGCAAACCGGAATTTTCCGCCTCGGCGGGCCGGTGAAGATCGAAGGTGACAGCGGACTGGAGATTTTTGCAGACACCGCCTTGTTGAATACCCGCGAGAAAAAAGTCACGCTCGAAGGCCACGTCAGCGTCTATCAGGGGAACCTGCTGCAACGCGGCGAACGCGCGGTGTATTTCTACGAGCGGAAGTTTCTCGATGCCAGCGGGCTGCGGGTGTCGCTGGATCCCATTTTGTTAGAATCGGGCAAATTCACGGTCGAGGATCGTGGCGGCAAGCAGGTATTCGTCGGCGAAGATGCGGGCATCACCACCCACGACGTCGAGGATCCGAATTTCTGGATCCGCTCGAAAAAGACCACGATCTACCCGGGTGAGAAAGTCGTTTTTAATGACCTGCGGGTTTACGCCGGGGACACGCCGGTGTTCTGGCTACCGTATCTGAGCCAGCCGCTGAACGCCGAGTTGGGATACCACTTCATCCCCGGCGCGCGCTCGAATTGGGGTCCCTATCTGCTCAACAGCTACGGCATCATGCTCGGCGGGAAAAATAATCCGGTCACCGGCGAAAATGAGGACGCCTGGCTGCTATCCCGCTGGCGTCTCGACCTGCTCGCCAGCCGCGGCGTCGGCGTGGGGGTGGACTTGGTCGATACGCGCATGGAAAACAACGATGAGATCTCCGGTTTCAGCGCCTATTACCTCAACGACTTGGCACCCGATACCGAGCGCTCGGGTGTGCCACGCGGCTTCGTGAACGAGGATCGTTATGAATTCGAACTTAAGCACCGGCTGGAGTTGGATTTCCCGGATGAGGCGGAATGGCGGCTCGATACCAATCTCACCTGGCTCAGCGATCGATACTACCTCGAGGATTTCAATCCCACCGTCTATCGGACGAACCCCGCGCCGGACAACACCATCGGGATTTACCGCAGGGACGATCAATCACTGCTCTCGCTCCACGCGAGATTGCGGATCAACGATTTCTATCGGACGGACACACGGCTGCCGGAAATCGCCTACGATCAGGCGCGTGCGCCGCTCTTCGGCCTGCCGTTGTTGCATGAGGGCAACACCTCGTTCGGCATCATCGGCGAGCAGGCGTCCGACGCCACCCGCAATGCCATCCTCAATCCACTGCTCGATCTAACCACCTCGGATCCAGAGGCCCAACAGTTACTCAGCCAACTCAGCAGCTACGAGCGTGGGCTCGCCGAAGAGATCCTCGCGCTGCCGCTCAACGACCCGCGCCGTGATGCCATCCGCACCCAACTTCTCGATTCCAGCTATTCCCGATTCAACACCTATCAGGAATTTTCGATGCCTTTCATGCTCGGCAGCTTCCTGAGCCTCACCCCGCAGGCGGGCCTTGGATACACCAACTACGGCGCTGTGGAAGGCCCCGTGGACAGCTTCGACCGCACCTATCTCCACGTGGGGGCGGAGGCCTCGGTGAAATTTTCCAAAGACCTCGGCGCTTACAAGGATTCCAAGTGGGGCCTCGACGGGCTGATGCATGTCATCCAGCCGTATTCCGCATGGTCGCTGATTTCCACCGATGATTTCGATCCCACCGGTCCGCTGGTGGATCGCCTGACCCCCACCACCCGCCCGCGCCCGCTGGATCCCACGCGCTACACGGCCATTGATGAGATGCAAAACTGGAATGTCCTGCGTCTGGGCGGTCGCAACCGGCTCTTAACCAAGCGAGACCATCAAACTTTTGAATGGCTCTATCTGGATAGCTACATCGATGCCTTCATCGATGATCCCGAGGGAGATCGGAATATTTCAAACCTCTACAACGACGTCCGCTGGCAACCGGTGCCATGGGTCGGGCTGGACCTGGAAACTCAGTTTCCCATCGCCGACGGAGGCTCCGGCTTCAGCGAGTTCAACACCCGCTTGCGATTCCTCCCGACTGATAACTTGGAATTGTCCCTCGGATACCGCATGCTCAACGGCCACCCGGTGCTCGTCGATTCCAATCGCATCGACCTCCAAGCCTACACCCGCATCAACGAGAATTGGGGCTTCGGGTTCAGACAAACTTTTGAAATGGCGGACAATACCCTTGAATACGAGCAATATTCAGTGCACCGCGATCTTGGAAACTGGGTGGCGGGCATCGGCTTCACCCGCCGGGACAACCGGCTCGAAGAGGAATATGGCGTGGTTTTCAGCCTGACGCTGAAGGATTTTCCATCCGCCTCCTTGCCTTTCGAGATTGATGCGGAATAATCCGCGCATCATGACTCCATCCGCTGATTCCCTTCTCGATGCGCTGCGCTGGCGCTACGCCACCAAACAATTCGACGCCACACGCAAGATTCCCGCGGATTTGTGGGAAACGATTGAAGAATCCTTGGTTCTCACGCCGTCATCCTTCGGCCTGCAACCTTGGAAATTCCTCGTCATCCAAGACCCGGCCACCCGCTTGAAGCTTCTCCCGGAATCCTGGAATCAACCGCAAGTCACCCACGCTTCCCACTACGTCGTGCTCACTGCCCGCACCGATTTGGACTCGCACGATATCGAGGCCTGGATCCAGCGCATGGCGGAAGTTCAAAGCACCGATCCTGCCACCTTGTCCTCCCTCAAGGGCATGATCCAAGGCTTCGCCCAAGCGATGAGCCAGGAAGCGCGCCACGAGTGGAATGTCCGCCAAGTCTATATCGCGCTGGGCCAGTTGATGGCCTCCGCCGCCTTCCTTGGAATCGACGCTTGCCCGATGGAGGGCATCAGCGCATCCGGTTATGATCACGTGCTCGGACTCGTCGGTGGCGAGCATACGACCGTCGTCGCCTGCGCCCTCGGCTACCGCGCCGAGGCGGACAAATATGCAAAAATCCCGAAAGCGCGATTCGATCGCTCGCGGGTGATCGAACACATCGGCGAAGCCTAAAACTCCTTCTTCGGCGGCGGTTCGATGCCCAAGATTTTAAACACATCGTCCATCAGCCGCATCGAGATTTTTTCGGATACCGCGCGATCCTTGACCTTGCCGTTCACCCCGATGTTGATCGTTGGAGTTTTTCCCATCGGAGTTTCGTGCTCGCCGGCCCGGACAAACATCCGCATGGCGAGTTCGTCCGCGCAAGCGGCATCGGTGGGCAGTTTCCATTCACCCATCAATCCCAAATCCTTGCTGACCACTGCGAGAATCTCCCGATCACTGAGTTTTTTCTTCAGCTCTCTGGCGATTTCGTCCTGCTTCTCAATCGGCAATTCGGGATTAATCGGCATCGGGACCCAGATTGGACTCGGGCGGTTCTGCTTGTAGCTTTTGAGACCGAAATACGCGCCTCCCAGCAGCACGATCATGGCACCCACTCCGATTGCGATCCACCGTTGCATGTTGTCTGCTTATACTTCATTCACCACCCCATCCAAGCCAGAATTTCATGGAATATCCTGCCACCGCCGCCACCGTCGAGACCCTTCCTAACGGACTCACCCTGATTCTCGATCCTGATCCGGCCGCGCCGGTCGTCTCCGCCCAAATCTGGGTGGCCAGCGGCAGCATGCACGAGGACCAACACCTCGGCGCGGGCATCTCACATTTCCTCGAACACATGGTTTTCAAGGGCACCCACGACTATGACGCGGAAACCCTCGCCGATACCGTGCAGGCGGCCGGCGGCCATTGGAATGCCTACACCAGCTTCGACCGCACCGTTTACTACATCGACGGCCCCTCGCCATCGCTTCCAATTTTCCTCAAGACCCTCACCGGTCTCGTCTTCCACCCGACGCTGCCGGAGTCCGAATTCATGAAGGAGAAAGACGTGATCCGCCGGGAAATCGACATGGGTCTCGACGATCCGGACAACGTCGCCAGCCGCCTGTTGTTTTCCACCGCTTTCACCCTCGATCCACGCCGCCACCCGGTCATCGGCCACCGCCATCTGTTCGATGCCATTCGTTATGAGGATCTAACCGGCTATCATCGGGCACGCTACACTCCGGACCGCTGCTTCGTGGTGATCTCCGGGGATTTCGATGCCGCGGAGGCCCGCCGAATGACCGCCGAACTCACCGCGGACAGCCTTCCCGGTGGTGGGCGCGAGCCACTCGTCCTGCTCGATCACCCTCAGCTCGGGCCACGGCGGACGCGCGAGACCTTCGCCATTCCCACCAGCCGCATTTCACTCGCATGGAAGGCCCCGGCGCTCGATCACCCGGATGCGCCCGCGTTCGATGTGCTCGCCACCATCCTCGGCCGCGGCCGTGCCTCACGCCTGCACCGCAGCCTGCGCGAGGAACAGGAACTCGCTCTCGAAATTTCTGCCTTATCCTGGACCGGTCCCGGCCGCGAGGGTCTGCTCGCCGTTTCCGCCGATGCGGATCCTACCAAGCGCGACACATTGATCGACGCGATTTTGTTAGAGCTGGGTAAACTTCCCACCGCCGCGCTCGACGACGATCTCGCCAAAGCAAAACGTCAGATCGCCGCGAGCCAATTCCGCAGCCTGACCACGGCGTCCGGCCGCGCCGCCGATCTCGCGTCGAACTGGCACGAAGCCCGCGACCTCGATTTTACCCGGCGCTACCTCGCCGCCATCCATGCCGTCACTGCGGACGATGTCCGCCGCGCCGCCGCCACGCTCGCCGACGAGCGGCTTAATCTAACCATTCTCGATCCACTGGACGCGCCCGCACCCGCCGCCGTTGGCAAGAGCGCACGCCGGCGCGAGGAGATCCAAGTCCACACCCTGCCTAACGGACTCACCCTGGCACTGATTCCTGACCACCGTGTGCCGCTCATCCACCTGCAAGCCGCCGTCCGCGCCGGACTGGCCTCCGAGACTCCGACCAACAACGGCATCAACCAACTTCTCGCATCCACCCTGACCAAGGGCACGCTCACCCGCAGCGCTTTGGAAATCGCCACCACCCTCGAATCCCTCGGCGCGTCAATCAGCGCCAATCCCGGCAATAATGCCATCCTCGTGCAAGCCGCCGGACTCGCGCCAGATCTCTCCGTCATCACCGATGTTTTTGCCGAAACCCTGCTCTCGCCCTCGCTCACCAGCGATGCGATCGGCCGGGAAAAAGCCAGCCAACTCGCCGCGCTCGAAGAGGCGATGCAGGACCCACTCCACACCGGCTTCAGCACGCTGCGCCGCACGATTTTCAGCGGCGACGGCTATGGCCTCGATTCGTTAGGCTCACTGGACAGCCTGCCCACGCTGGATCGCTCCGAGCTGCTCGCCCACCACTCGTGCCACTTCAACGCGTCTAACATCACACTCGCCATCTCCGGCGATTTTGATCCGGCCACCACCTTGGAACTGATCCGTGAAAAATTTTCCACGCTCCCGCAAGGACGGCCCTGGACCGCTCCGCCAAGCATCCTTGCTCCGGGTGTGGAAAAGACCGCGTATCTCCCCAAGAAGCAGGCCGTTCTAACCATTGGCTTCCCCGGCACCACCGTCAGCTCGGCGGAGCGCCATGCGCTGGCGATGATCCAGGAATACGCATCGGACATGGCGGGTCCGCTATTCACCCGCATCCGCGAGGAACTCGGTCTGGCCTATCAGGTCGGGGCCACCCAGTTCCTCGGCTACGACACCGGCCTCTTCACCTACTACGTCGCCACCTCACCGGACCAAGTGGACCTCGCCCATCGCGAGCTGTTAGCGGAGATCGATAAAATCGCCACCGGTGGAATCCCGGACGAAGCCTTCGACCGGGTGCGCTCCACCGTGCTCAGCGGCCTCGCCATCCAGCAACAATCCCCCTCCTCCGTCGCCCGCCACGTCGCCTTGGACCTGCTCTTCGGCCACCCGGCGGACGAACACCGCCGCCTCGTCGCCGCCTACAACGCGCTCACCCCTGAATCCGTTAGGGAAACCGCCTCCCACGTTTTTTCCGTCAAGCCCACCGTCGTCACGGTGCTGCCTGAATAACGCAGTCCGCGCAATCGCGCCCGCTGGAATTTCCATCGATCATTGGCCTTCCACCGGAGCGCTTTCTGTGGAGTATTCCATTCCATCAACTGCCGATGTCTAACCAAAATCCCGAACAGAAAGCCCGCGACCGGATCGACGCGCAACTCCGCGCCGCTGGTTGGGCGGTTCAGGACAAGGACTCCATCGATCTCAACGCCGGCCACGGCCAAGCCGTCCGCGAATACACCACCGACTCCGGCCCTGCCGACTATGTGCTCTTCGTGGACAAAAAACCCGTGGGAATCACGGAGGCTAAAAAAGAAACTCTCGGTCAAAATATCACCTCCGTCGAAGATCAGACCAAAGAGTATGGACAGGCAAAGCTGAAATGGGTCCAGCACACCGGCGAGCCTCTGCCTTTCCTCTACGAAGCCACCGGCGTCCTCACCCGCTTTACCGATCAGCGGGACCCCAAGCCCCGTTCCCGCGAGGTCTTCTCCTTCCATCGCCCGGAAACCCTCCGCGAACTCCTCTCCCAGGAAAAATCCCTCCGCGCCCGCCTCCAGGATCTTCCCGCCCTCATCCCCATCGACCTCCGCGACTGCCAGATCGACGCCGTCACCGAGCTCGACGGCTCCGTCAAGAAAGCCAAGCCCCGCTCGCTCGTCCAGATGGCCACCGGTTCCGGGAAAACCTTCACCGCCATCACCTTCATCTATCGGTTACTCAAGCACGCCCGCCTCAAGCGCGTGCTTTTCCTCGTCGATACCCGCAACCTCGGCGAGCAGGCCGAGCAGGAATTTCTCGCCTATCAGCCCTCCGACGACAACCGCAAGTTCACCGAACTCTACACCGTCCAGCGCCTCAACTCCTCCCACGTCCCGAAAGACGCCGAGGTTTGCATCTCCACCATCCAGCGGATGTATTCCATCCTCCAGGGCAAGGAGCTCGACGAATCCGCTGAAGACGAAAACCCCGGCGAACGCAGTTCCACCCGCAAGGAACCGCTGCCCGTCACCTACAACCCCAAGGTCCCCATCGAGCACTTCGACCTCATCATCATCGATGAATGCCACCGCTCGATCTACAACCTATGGCGGCAAGTGCTCGATTACTTCGATGCCTTCCTCGTCGGCCTCACCGCCACACCGGACGCCCGCACCTACGCCTTTTTTAACCAAAACGTCGTCTCCGAATACACCCACGAGGACGCCGTGGCCGATGGCGTGAACGTTCAGGGCGAGATCTACGTCATCGAAACCGAGGTCACCCAAAAAGGCGGCACCGTCCTCAAGGGCCTCGTCGAGAAACGCGAAAAGCTCACCCGCCGCCAAATCTGGGAGGCACAAGACGAAGACGAAGCTTACTCCAACAGGGCCCTCGACCGCGACATCGTCAATAAATCCCAGATCCGCACCATCATCCAAACCTTCCGCGACAAGCTCCCGGAAATCTTCCCCGACCGCACCGGCTCCGATGGCGAATACGAGGTCCCGAAAACCCTCGTCTTCGCCAAGACCGATTCCCACGCCGACGACATCATCCAGATCATCCGTGAGGAATTCGGCGAATCCTCTGCCTTCTGCAAAAAGGTCACCTACAAGAACGAGGAAGACCCCAAGTCCGTCCTCCAGCAGTTCCGCAACGAATACCACCCGCGCATCGCCGTCACCGTGGATATGATCGCCACCGGCACCGATGTGAAGCCGCTCGAATGCCTGCTCTTCATGCGCGATGTGAAATCCAAAGGCTACTTCGAGCAAATGAAAGGCCGCGGCACCCGCACACTTGACCACGATGGCCTACGGAAAGCCTCGCCCGCCGCCAAGACCGCCAAGACTCACTACGTCATCGTCGATGCCATCGGCGTCACCAAATCCCTCAAGACCGCAAGCCGCCCGCCCATCACCAAGCCTTCCGTGCCCTTCAAGGATCTCGCCATGGAGGTCGTGATGGGTGCCACCGATGCCGACACCATTTCCTCCCTCGCCGGACGCCTCGCCCGCATCGAGCGCATGCTCACCCCGGAGCAGAAACAAGCCGTCGCGGAAAAACTCGGCGGCACCGCCATTAGCACGCTTATCAAAAACCTCTTCCACGCCATCGACGGCGAGGCCATCGAGCAGAAAGCCCTCGAACTCACCGGCCAGCAACCCGGCACCGAACCCGGCGACTTCGCCCGGGAAAAAGCCCAGCAGCAACTCGTTGCCGCCGCCGCCGCACCGCTCACCGGGGCCGCCGTGAAACTCATCGTCGAGACCTGCACCGCCAATCTCCAGACCATCGACGCCACCACCCAGGACACCCTCGTCCGCGCCGAGTGGGATGCCGACGCCCGCGAGCGCTCCGAGGCCTTCGTCGCCGACTTCGAATCTTTCTGCCGCGAAAATCAGGATCGGCTGGATGCCCTCACCCTCTTCTATCAGCAGCCGCAGCGCCGCCAGGAAATCACCCTAGCCCAGATCAAGGACGTGCTCGCCGCCCTCAAACAAGCCGCCCCGCGCCTCGCCCCGCTCCGCGTCTGGGAAGCTTACGCCCGCCTCGATGCCCTGCCGGAAAACGCCGCCCCGCTCACCGAGCTGACCGCCCTCATGGCTCTCATCCGCCGTGCCTGCGGCATCGATGGCAAGCTCACGCCTTTTCCCGAAACCGTTCGCCGCAACTTCCAAACCTGGATCATGGCCAAACACGCCGGTGTCCCCACCGAGAAAAAATTCACCGACACCCAAACCGCCTTCCTCCAGCTCATCCGCGACCACGTCATGACCTCCTTCCGCTTCGAGCGCGACGACCTCGACTTCGCCCCCTTCGATGCCCAAGGCGGCCTCGGTAAAATGCACCAACTCTTCGGCGACATCATGGACGAGCTGATCGAGGAACTCAACGGGGAGCTCGTAGCGTGATCCCTAGGACTCCGCTTGTGTGACACAAACATTGATTCCGTACACTACAAGCCACTTTGGCGTACATGGAAGAACAACAAACCCGTTTGTAGTGCACGGAAAGTCTGTTGGTACACCACAAACGATCTTGGCCGATTTTTGTACTCAACAAAATCATTTGTGTTGCACGAAAACAGTATTTATTGACAACAAGATTGCTTGTCGTAATTCTAAAGCCAAGAAATGAACCTCGATCTGAGCCAAGCAGTCGATTACCACTACGGAGCTTTCCCTCCGAAGGCGTTTGATGCCGCCCGTGTCCTAGAGCCGCTGCTGGAGGCGACGGATGCTCTTGCCCGTTACGATCAGATGCTCAAAGGCATGCACAACAGCGAGATCCTCCTCGCCCCTTTGCGAGGCCAAGAGGCGCTCGCTTCCTCGCGCATGGAGGGCACCTTCAGCACCTTGGAGGAGGTTCTCGAGTTGGAATCGGAGACCGATCCCGACTTGTCCGCCAGCGATGAATACCGCTCAGAGGCTGTGGAAACCTACCTCTACGGCCGGGCCTTGCGCTCCGCCCGTCAGGCGCTGCAGGACGGCCAGCCCTTGTCGAAGTCGCTGATCCGGCAGACGCACCAACTCCTGCTGTCCTTCGCCCGTGGGCAGACCAAAAACCCAGGCCAGTTTAAGACCGAACAAAACTACATCGGTAGCCGCGGCAGCACGAAGATCAGCTTCGTGCCGATTTCACCCGAACAACTTGAAAGCGGCATGGATCACCTGCTCGATTTCTCTGGAAACGCCGCGATGCCCGCCCTGCTCCGCGTGGCGATCAGCCATTTGGAATTCGAGGCACTCCACCCCTTCAAGGACGGCAATGGCCGCGTCGGGCGGATGCTCGTCACTCTCCTACTCTGGCAGCTTGGTTGCATCTCCACTCCCCACTTCTACATCAGCCGTTACTTTGAAGAGCATAAGGCCGACTACATCCACCACATGCGCGAGGTCTCCGCCTCCGGCGCGTGGGAAAACTGGTGTGCGTTCTTCCTGGCTGCCGTGAAGGAACAGGCCCACCAGAACCTCCAGACCGCCGAAAGCATCCGCAGCCTCTACGAGGAAATGAAAGGCCGTTTCGCCGTACTGCTCAACTCCGCCAAGGCCGTCACCGCCCTCGACTACATCTTCACCAACCCGGTCTTCCGCAACAGCCGCTTCACCAATCACGCCGACATTGCCCCGCATACCGCCGCCCGTTTTTCCCGAATTTTGTTGGAGGAAAAACTGCTCGTCCCCGTCCGCCAATCCGCCGGCCGCCAATCCGCCATCTACAGCTTCGAGCCACTGCTCCAACTCGTCCGCATCTGATGAAACGAAAGCCCAAACCTCCTCTTCATTCCGTGTATTCCGTGCTCTCTGTGGTCAGAATTTTTAACCACGGATTGCACGGAATACACGGATGGGAAGAGATGGGCGGCAGCATGGAAGAACTTAGCGGAGGGCTTGTGGCGTGAGTGGAAACACATTCACAATCGCTGACGCGGTCGTCCCCCGAGTTGAGAAGGCCATGCCCTCCGACTTCCCGAACGAGCCGTATCTTGGACTGGACGATGTTGAGGCGCACACAACACGTCTCTTAGGTTGGAAGCCAAGCTCCAGCATGAAGAGTTCTGCAAAACGCTTCTATCCCGGAGATGTCCTCTACTCCCGCCTTCGCCCCTATCTCAATAAGGTTTGGCACGCGGATCGCACCGGTCTCTGTTCAGCCGAGTTTATTGTGATACCTGCGAACGACTTCATTGATGGGGAGTTCCTCAAGCTTCGACTGAGTTCCAGAGATTTTGTTTCGTTCGCAAATTCGCTCAATGCTGGTGACAGGCCACGAGTCGATTTTGATCAGATTTCTCCGTTTCCCATCCCTCCATTCCCGATAGAATACCAGAAGCGGATCGTGGCGAAGATCGAAGAACTATTCAGCGAGTTGGAAGCCGGGGAGGAGAGTTTCCGGCAGGCGCGGCGGCAACTTGGCGTCTATCGCCACTCCCTCCTCAAACAAGCCTTCGAGGGCAAGCTCACCGCCCCATGGCGCAAACAAAACCCCCACCTCCTCGAATCCCCTGAACAACTGCTCAAAAGGATTCAAGAGGAGCGTCAGGCGAGATACGATGCGGAGACAAAGGTGTGGGAGAGTATTGGCAAGAAAGGGACCAAGCCCACAAAGCCAAAGCCGCTCATGCTGTTTGACCAGACCGAACTACCCAATGGCGCGACGGCAGCCGACGGCTGGATCATCGTCACTTATGGGGAACTTTGCTCGGCAGTTCGTAACGGCATTTCCCAGAAGCCGACCGGTGCATCTGGCCATAAGATCTCAAGGATCAGCGCGGTCCGCCCGATGTTCTTCGACTACGACGACTATCGGTTCATTTCCTGCGGCGAAAGTATGGCTCGCGACTTCTCCCTCGTTTCGGGCGATCTAGTCTTCACCCGCTACAACGGAGCAAGGCGCTACGTTGGCGTCTGCGCTCACTTCACTGGTAAGGAGTCCCGCCTTTATCCCGATAAGTTGATTAGAACGCGCCCTGATCTTCCTTCGCTCGATCCGAGCTTCTTGGAACTCGCTTTGAATTCAGGCCTCTCGCGCGCATGGCTGGAAACAAAGATCCGCACGACCGCAGGCCAATCCGGTGTTTCGGGCGGTGACATCAAAGCGATGCCTGCGCCCCTCTGCTCCCTCCCCGAGCAACGCGAGATCGTCCGCCTGCTCGACGAGCAGTTCACGGTGATCGAGCAGAACGAGCGTGAGCTCGACGCCGCCTTGAAGCGCAGCGCCGCCCTGCGCCAGTCCATCCTGAAAAAGGCCTTCACCGGCCAGCTCGTCCCCCAAGACCCCACCGACGAACCCGCCTCCACATTGCTGGAGCGGATTCGGAAGGAGAGGGAGGAGGCCGAATCCACCTCGAAGAAGAAAATCACCCGCAAGAAATCCCTTATCCCGTGAAAGCACAAGATCTCCCGTTCACCCAGCTCATCGAAGGCTCGAAGCAATTCGTCATTCCCATTTTCCAGCGCACCTACAGTTGGGAGGAATCGAACTGCCGACAGCTCTGGGAGGACATTATCCGTGTCGGCAGCAATCCTGACCTCAACAGCCATTTCATCGGCTCGGCTGTTTACATCCCGGAGGCGGATGTGGGCGCATCCATACCCCGTTGGCTGGTGATCGACGGCCAACAGCGGATCACCACGATGACGCTGCTTCTGCTTGCCTTCATGCGGCGTTTGGAAGTGGAAGGAATCGACACGCCGATTTCGGCAGCCGAACTCGAAGATTACTACCTGCGCAATCGCTACGGCAAAGGTGATGCTGCCTATCGCTTGCTTCTTACGCAAACGGACAAGCAAACGCTGATCGCCCTGCTCGACGGCAAAGAGCCGGAAGCTGGTGCGGCCACGCGTATCGTGGAGAACTTCCGGTTTTTCTCCGACTGTATCGCCGGCGCCGACCTTGATGTGGTTTGGCAGGGAATAAAAAAACTCATGATCGTGGATGTCCGCCTACAACAGGGGATCGACAACCCGCAGATGATCTTCGAGAGCATGAACTCCACCGGAAAGGCCCTGACGCAAGCCGACTTGATCCGGAACTTTGTCCTCATGGGACTGAAGCACGAACTGCAAACCCGCCTCTATCTGGAATACTGGCGGCCTATGGAAGTCCTCTTCGGTTCCGACCACTACTCATCGAACTTTGATGACTTCATGCGCTACTACCTTGTGGTTCACACGGGTGATTACAAGATCCGCAAGGGGGATATTTACGACGAGTTCAAGGGATACTCCCGCAAGCACGAGGTAGAGACATTGCTGGGATCGCTCAAGGAGTTTGCGGATTATTACTGCCGAATCGCGCTCGGCAGGGAGAGCGATCCCATCATCGGCGAAGCGCTGCACGACATTCGCGAGCTTCGTGCCGATGTCTGTTATCCGTTGCTAATGGAGGTTTACCATGATTTCCGCAGCGACCTGTTGAGCCGTGACGAGTTCCTAGAGTTCCTGCGTTTGGTAGAGAGCTACGTTTTCCGCCGGGCGATCTGTGAAATCCCGACCAACTCGCTGCGGCAGACGTTTGGAACCTTCAGCCGCCGTCTTAGAAAAGACCGCTATCTGGAAAGCGCGAAGGCGGTTTTCCTCCAGCTTCCATCCTACAGGCGCTTTCCAGGAGACGAAGAGTTCATCCGCCTGATGCAGACGAGAAACCTGTATGCATTCAACAGACGTTCATACTGGCTGCGGCGATTCGAAAACCACGGACGCAAGGAACGGGTTCCGGTGCAGGACTACACCATCGAGCACATCATGCCGCAGAACGAGAAGCTTTCGAAATCTTGGCAGGAAGAGCTCGGACCCGACTGGAAGCGTGTGCACCAGACCTACCTACACACTCTCGGCAACCTTACTCTCACCGGATACAACTCCGAATACAGTGATCGTCCGTTCGCGGAGAAGCGGGACATGGACGGAGGATTCAAGCACAGCCCGCTAAAATTGAACGAAGGGTTGGGAGCTTGTGATGTGTGGAATGAATCGGCCATTCAGCAACGGGCAGGAAAGTTGGCCTACACCGCAGCAAAGACCTGGGTTTTTGCCGACCTTCCGGAAGAGATTCTTGGCGCATACCGGGCGGAAGAACCTAAGGAGGACGCACCCGGCTATTCCTTGGCGGACCATCCGCAGCTGCAGTCCGGAATCACGCGCGAGCTTTACGATGCATTGCGGAGCGAGGTTTTGGCGCTCGATGAGTGCGTTCACGAAGAGATCCTCAAACTCTACATCGCCTTCAAGGCCGAGACGAACTTCGTGGATGTCGTGCCGCAGGCAAAGCGGCTGCGACTGAGCCTGAACCTTCCATTCGCCGAACTGAATGACCCCAGAGGCATCGCCAAAGACGTCTCCGGCGTGGGACGCTGGGGCAATGGCGATCTCGAGGTGAAGTTCGAGACTCTCGCTGATCTACCTTATGTCCTGGGCTTGATCCGGCAGGCTTTGGAGCGGCAACTCGGTGACGAAGAGGAGGGCGGATGATTAGACCAGCGTTGAACCCGCCTCCGCCGGGCTGAAAGGGGGGGGCTGGTGGGCCAAAATCCCTAGCGAGAGAGTCGCCCGCAGGGAGCTCCACCCCTGAATCGTCAGCTATCCCAGCGATACGCCGGCCAAGGGGGCCGTATTCATGCGAACAGAAAATGCTTGAGGAATGTCGTTTTGCAGGGGATGTTGCCGTCGTCCGCAGAAACTCCGATTTGCGGCATCCCGGCCCAGCCACCCGATGCCGGGCGTATTTTTTCCATTCCTTTCCCAATGAATCTCACCTTTGCCCATCGCAAGGCGACTCAGGCACTCAACTTCTTCGCCCGTAGCGCATCCGGCCGGATGAACAAGCTCAAGGCATTGAAGTTGGTGTTCTTTGCTGACCGCTACCACCTGCGCCTCTATGGCCGGCCCATCACCAATGACCGGTATTTGGCAATGAAATATGGCCCGGTGGCTTCATCGTGCAAGGACTTGGCCGAGATGTCGGAGTTCCTTGGAGAAGACGAACGCTCCTATGCGGAGCGGTTCCTCTCCCCAGAAGGCCATGACTATCTTTCACGGGAGAATGTGGACCGGAGCGAGTTTTCGGAAACGGATCTGGAAGCACTCGAATTCGCCTGGCGCGAATACGGCGAGGCGGACGGATTCAAACTGGCGGATGCCACCCATATGTTTCCCGAGTGGAAGCGGCATGAAGCGAGGCTGTCGTCGCCATGCGAGTCACGGGTGCCGATGCACTATTCGGATTTCATCGAAAATCCTCCGCCAGGTGTCGATCCTCTCCCTCCATTGAGTGCGGAGAACCAGGAGGATCTGAGGGCGCAGTTGGAAGAACTGCATGCGGTGGAGTCCATTTGGCGGTAGAGACATGCAGGTTCCGTGGGAGATACGCGTGTCATTGAGGCAGGGGACCGTGTATTACATGGCGGAACGCAACCTCACGTCAGCCCAGCCACACTATTTCATCGTCGTGAATGCCGATCCGTTGGGTGACGAGGTTTTGTTGCTGACCGTGGCGTCATCGCAAATCGACACAGTGAAACGCCGGTGCTCCAGAGAACCCGAATCGACGGTGGTGGAGATCAACGAAGCGGATTATGCGGATTTCACCAAAGACTCCGTAATTGACTGCAACCGCGTCTTCACCAAATCCCTGGCGGATCTCTGCGCACAATGGCATAGGAAGGAAATCGTCCCCAAGCTGGACATTCCGAAGGATATATTTGAACGATTGAAACAAGGGATCCTCGACAGCCGCCTCGTTTCCGGAGCAGACAAGCGGAGAATCACCCGATGAAAGAACACTCCTCTGAGCCTACCTGAATACCCGACGCGGAGCGTTGGAGTTCGGCCCATTGGAGTGCGCCAGAGACAACACATCATTTTACCTCACGTCAACCTCACCCAATGACCACCGACACCATCATCTCCAGAGTCTGGAGTTTCTGCACCACCCTCCGCGACGACGGCGTCGGCTACGGCGACTATTTGGAGCAGCTCACCTACCTGATCTTCCTCAAAATGGCCGACGAATACGCCCGCCCGCCCTACAAGCGCGATGTCGGCGTGCCGAAGAAATACGCCTGGGCCACGCTCAAGCCGCTCAAAGGCGCGGAGCTGGAGGTCCACTACGTTGAAACGCTGCGTGCCCTCGGCACAGAAAAAGGGATGCTAGGCCAGATCTTCACCAAGGCGCAGAACAAGATCACCGACCCCGCCAAGCTCGCCCGTCTCATTGAGATGGTCGATGCCACCGAGTGGGTGATGCTCGATTCCGACGTGAAGGGCGACATCTACGAAGGCATTCTCGAACGCAACGCCGAGGACACCAAATCCGGTGCCGGACAGTATTTCACCCCCCGCGCCCTAATCGCCGCGATGGTGGAGTGCGTGGCTCCCGAGGCTGGAAAAACCATCGCCGATCCCGCCTGCGGCACCGGTGGCTTCTTCCTCGCCGCCTACGACTACCTGACGAGGGACGGGAGCAAGCTCGATCGCGAACAAAAGGCCTTCCTCAAAAACGGCACCTTCCACGGCAACGAGATCGTCGCGGGCACCCGCCGTCTCTGCCTGATGAACCTTTTCCTCCACAACATCGGCGAGATCGACGGCGAGAGCTGCGTCTCAGCTGCAGATGCTCTCATCGCGCAGCCCACGCAAAATGTGGACTACGTTCTCGCCAATCCTCCCTTCGGCAAGAAAAGCAGCATGACCTTCACCAATGATGAGGGAGAACAGGAGAAGGACGACCTCACCTACAACCGCCAGGACTTCTGGGCCACCACCTCCAACAAGCAGCTCAACTTCCTCCAGCACATCCGCTCGATGCTCAAGACCACCGGCCGCGCCGCCGTCGTCCTGCCGGACAACGTGCTCTTCGAAGGTGGAGCTGGTGAAATCGTCCGCAAGAAGCTGCTCGAAACCACCGAGCTTCACACCATCCTCCGCCTCCCCACCGGCATCTTCTACGCCCAAGGAGTGAAGGCGAACGTCCTCTTCTTCGACAACCGCCCTGCCAGCAAATCCGCCGCCACCAAGGACGTCTGGTATTACGACTACCGCACCAACATCCACCACACTCTCAAGCGCAAGCCGCTGCGCCTGGAAGACCTCCGCGAGTTCATCGACTGCTACAACCCCACGAACCGGAACAAGCGCAAGGAGACCTGGCACGCCGACAAGAACCCTGAAGGCCGCTGGCGCCAGTTCACCTACGAAGAACTCGCCGCTCGCGACAAAACCAGCCTCGATCTTTTCTGGCTAAAAGATGATAGTCTAGCAGATCTCGACAATCTCCCTGAGCCCGTCGACCTCGCTGAGGAGATCATCGACAACATCGAGGCCGGTTTGCTCAGCTTCCGTGCGGTGGCTGCTGCGCTGCAACCGGCTGCTGTCGGTAATTAAGTGGGTCTTTGCTGTTAGCAGGTTTTTCGGATTAGATCGGTGGGATTGCGTGCTTTTTCAAGCCGCTCCGCGCCCCAGAGTGCCCCCTCCCCCGCCCTTGCACCGTCATCCAAAAATGGGAAATCGTCACTGACCCGGTCGCGAATCACCTCGCCGATGGGAACCTCCATCAGATTGCGCCGCACCTCAGGCAATCCGATTTCCGATTTGAGCTCAGCCGCAGTCTTGAGAGGCAAGAGCATGGTGGGTGCGAAGCGCCGGGCCAACTCGGTAATTTCTCGATAAAACTCGCGCCAAGTGATGCCTTCCCGGTCCGATCCCGTCATTCGTTTGAAACTACTCGCCGTCGCTTCATCCCAGTCCGCCAAAACCAATAGACCGAGGTCCTTCCGCTTTCGGTTCGGTGTCGGACGTTGCCACAAACCACTCGATGAACGTCTCCGCCGCCGCTTGCGAATTCATCACTGGAATTCCCCCTGCCGCAAGAATTTGCGCGGCCTCGCCTTCTTCGAAAACCCGGGCCACCACCGGCACATCGCGCACGTGTTCGAGCACTTTGAGCGCATCTCCGACCCGCCGCATCGAGGCGATCACCAGCTTGGCATCCGCCGCGCCGGCCCTTTGCAGAATCTCCTTTTCCGAGCCATCGCCGCGCAGAACCCGCACCCCGCGCCGCGCCAACTCCGCGCAGACCACCGCGTCGTCATCCACCACCAGCACCTCCTCGCCCTGGGCAATCAGCGGCTTCACCGTCCACATCCCAGCGGCCCCAAAACCTAACAAAAGAACATGTCCGGACGGAACCTTCTCCGCAGTCTGGTGGCGGCGGAAGGGATGAAGGGGCAGCAGCAAGCGCGCCATTTGCTCGCGCCCGATGAGAGGCGTGAGCGTCATCGTAATCACCGTGGTCAGCGCGAGAATTCCAAAACCCTCCGTCGAAAGGTGGCCAAGCGCCAAACCGCTCACCCCCAGCAGCAGCGAAAACTCACTGGTCTGTGCCAGCAGCAATCCACTCTCGATGGACGCCCGCGTGCTCATCCCGCGCCACTCGGCCATCGCCATCACCAACGGCGGAGTCACGAAAATCACGATCGCGGAAAACTGCAAGGCCGTCCACCACTGCGCCGCATCCGGCACGCCCACCAGCGCTCCTAACGCCACAAAGAACAAGGCTTGGAAAAAATCCGATAGCGACGAGAGCTGCGCGCGCACCAAGCCATTGAGAGGAAACGCGGAAAACGCGAAGCCGCCCGCGAATGCCCCCACGATGGGCGGCAGGCCGAGCGAGAAGGCGATTCCCACAAACACAAACAACACCGCCACCAACCATAACAACAAGCTCTCCTCATCCGGCTTGGTCCGCTTGACCAATTGCGGAATCACATATCTTTGGGACAGCCAGGCGGCAGCGCCTAACAATCCTGCCTCACCCAGGCCCAGGCCGATGCCCAAAGAACCCTCCGCCCAGCGGGAAAGCACCACGATCACCGCGATGAGCAGCGCGTCCTGCAACAGCAGCACACCCGTGACCAAGCGCCCGAAGGGCTCGAACATCGCGTGCCGGCTGCGCAATTGATTGAGCACCACCAGCGTCGAACTCGCCGCCAAACCAAAGCCGAGATAGGCCGCCTCGACATTGCCAAAACCCATCCAGCGCGAGGTGCCGAAGCCGATCAATGCGGAAACTCCGAACTGCACGCAGCCCACCCAAGCCACGGTGGCACCACGCTTGACGAAACGCCGCGGATTCAACTCCACGCCCGACGCGAACACCAAGAACACCAATCCCAACTCCAGAATCCGGAGCGCCGCGCCGGCATGCTCGTCATCCTGCCCACCTCCGAGTTGAAATCCTTCCGGCAGAAATCCCGCAAGATTCAGTGCCATTCCCGCGCCAATCAAAATCGGCAGCGACGGCAGGCGCAGCCAGCGGGCGATCCCGTAGGCCGCCGCCGCAGTCAGTAGAAGGATGGCGACCAGATTCATGATGACTTCAAAATTCCAATTTCACGCAATTTTGCCAACTGCGCCTTCACCCCATCCACCTTGGGAATCATCAGATAGTCCGCGCTCAGATCCAGCAGGTTATCCACCACCGAGAGATCCACCACATGCAGCGCCGATGGAATCCCGGAGCTCTGGCAGCGGTAGGCCAGCAGGTCGTTCGCATCCTCGATGCGCAATGCGGAAACCAATAATTTCGCCTGCTCCAGACCCGCCTCCTGCAAAACGGATCGATACTCCACGCTTCCTAACAAGGTATTTCCCGGCAGGCCCTCCAGCTTCACCGGATCCGTATCCACCGCCAGCACCGTCTCACCGCGCTCATGCAAGAGCTTGACGATCTGCCGCCCCAGCGTGTTCATGCCCACCACGATGACGTGACCGGAAAGCGCCGCCCCGTGTCCTGCCACATCCGGCTCCCCGCCATCACCCGGGCCTCGGAAAATCCCCCATTCCAGCCATCCCAGCCGTTCACAAATCCGATACAGCTGGTGATTGTAGAGGATCATGTAGGAGGACACCGCGATGGTCACCACACCGACCAACGCGGTGATCGAAAGAATCTCCGCGCCGATCAGGCCACGGCTCATCCCCATGCCGGCGAAAATGAAGGAAAACTCGCTGATCTGCGCCACCGTCACACTTGTTAGAAATGAAGTCCGCCTGCTGTATCCCATCCGTGAAATGATGATGATGAAGATGAGCGGATTGCCGATCAGCACAAACAGCGCGAGCACCAGCGTGGGCCATCCGTTAGCCGCCGCACCGCTCGTTTCCATCCGCACACCCAGCGAGACGAAAAACACCGCGATAAATAAATTCATCAGTGGGTGCACGCGCCGCCGCAGATCGTCATTGTAGGGGAGCTGCGCCAGACTGAGTCCCGCGAGGAAAGCTCCGACCTCCAGCGAAAGCCCAAACGCGTGCGCCGCCATCACTAACAAAAAGCACCACGAGAGCGCCCACACCAGCAACATGTCCGGCGAGCGGGCGGCCCAGCGGAATGGCCGCGGCAGTAGGTATTTCGATGCTAGCAGTGACAAGGCCAGCAACAAGGCCATGCCGCCGAATGCCTTACCCAGTCCCGCCGCCACGGTGGCGGTGTCCAGATCCTCACCGCCGGTCATGCCCGCGAGGAAGGTCAGAATCAAAATCACCACCAGATCCTGAACCAGGAAAATCCCCACCGCAATGCGACCGTAAAGGCTGTTCAACTCGCCTTTTTCATCCAGCAGTTTCACCACCACCACCGTACTGCTGAAGGTAAGCGCCGTGGCCAGAAATAGCGCATCCATCACCGAAAAACCCAACAGCCAACACAATCCATACCCCCCCGCCGCCGTGAATACCACCTGCCCGATCCCGGCGGCCACGGCCACCTTCCCCACATCCCGGATTTTCGCGAAGCTCAACTCCAAGCCCACCAGAAACAATAAAAGCGCAATGCCCGTTTCGGAAATCAAAGCCAGCGCCGGACTCATTTCCACCCATCCAAGCATCGGCCCGATCAGAACACCCGCCAGCAGATAGACCACGATCGCCGGCATCCGGACCAGCCGCCCCACCATCACCAGCAGCGCCGCCGCCACCAGGATGATACCGAGACTCTGGAAAAAAAGATTATCGATCATGTCCCATGAAGACTCTGCCAAGCTGAACCCATGACGCAACCAAAAGCGGCTCTTCCAAGCCGATTAAAATCTGTTAGGTAAACCCGGAGCTGGCCGCGGTGACCTCCCGGGCTGGAGGCCCGTTTGCATTCTCACCCATCCGCCTCACCGGGGGGAGAGCATGTTTCCTGCTCCGGCGATCAGGCGATACAGCGCGGTCTGGATTTGCGCCGGTGATAGCAAATCGGGGTGTTTCAAGTTGATATACCAAACAGCCGGGACAATCACCACAACAGCGAGTGCCGCAGCGATTCCGAGCCGGTCCATCTTGCGGTGGTAGGCATAGCCGGAAGGGCAGGCCAAACAGCGAAATGCGACCCAGAGGTTCAGGATGGGGATCGCCAGCACCAGCGCCCACCAGCGGCTCATCCCCACGTTCACCAACCGCATCAAGACCAGATAGATCACGACCGCAAGAGGCACGAAACTTGTGAGTGGCAGAAGCTTGGACATCAATTCGCTGCCAAGAATGGCGACCAGTGTGGGCTTGCTCCACCACAATAGCTGGCTCCACAACACCGGAAATAGCAGCAAGCCGAGCCACAGGCTCAGCCGCCCCACTCCGGCCCAAGACATCCGCTTCGCAGCCAGCACTGCGGTGAGATCCGTCGGCAGCGCGGCGACCCTCGTGAATATCTCCCTGCCGCGTCTGTCCGCTGTCTCAATCGGGACAGATCGCCGCTCGAACAGGCCGTCGATAAGGCCCGCCTGTTTCCATCCTTCCAATCCCTCCTTCCAAATCATGTCCAGACGTGGGTCGAGCACCCGGCTGGCGGCCATGGTCTTGAGTTCCCCGAAGGTCACCGGTCCGCAGCGTTTTCCCCCGGAGGTGAAATACCAGACTTGGGCGGCACCGAGTGACGGGGCCCACATTCCCCGGACCGGGGCGGCGGACGGTTCCGGGCCACACTCCTGCTCGTCGGGTCCAGGATCCTTGGCTCCGGGTGGTTCTTTGTCGCGGACCTCATGCGCCTTGCGAATCAACTGCTCAGCGGCGGACCGCTCCTTGGCGCGGAGTTTCGCAAGACCTTTCAGCATCGCCATCGCGTTCCAGCGGGATTCCGCCGGCTCCGGGGCGGGAATGACTTCCCGCGCATCTTCGGTCTGATTGGCGTTTTCTTCCACCCGCGCTTTCGCACGGTGTTCCGCCCGTTCCCGGGCTTGACTGGCCAAGCGTTCTTCTTCCACCGCAAGTGCCGCGAACTCTGCCGCCGCTGCCTCCTCAAGCGCCAGCCGGTCCGCCCCGCTAGGCACACGTGGCTCTCCAACCAGCTTCTTTCCATAGCGGTTCGCAAATTCCGCCGCCAGTTTCCGGGCAGAATCGATCTCCGAAATAATCTGATCGTGGAAGGAACTCATAAACCGTGGAATGGAAAACTTACAGCCGATGGCAGTCACCATCCTCAGCCCTTTTCGAGGCGGTGGGTGAACAATAGCCTCAGCTATCTAGCCAAGCTACCGACCCGATAGAAAGGGCGAATTTCGAGAATCTACTGACATTTCCAGCTATCCCTTACGGAAATCCGTAAAATCAAAAATATTCGAAATTTTGTGGGTAGCTTCATTGCCGAATCCCGAAATGTCCGGGGCCGGGTTGCATTTTGTGCAAGATGGGATATTCGTTTCATGTCGTGACGAAAACTCTCGCATTTCTAGCCTGTTTCCTAGCCACCTTGGTGTTGGGATCCCCGGATCTGTGGCAGCATTCCACGGGCTCTTGCGCAGCGGCGGATTCCTGCTGCTGCAGTGAGCCCGCAACGGTGGATCCCTGTATCTGTGGCGAGCATCCGGCTTCGGACTTGCCGGAAATGGCCGCCTTTACCGGCTTGCCAAACCTGGGTGCGCCGAATGCGGATGATATCCTGACCGGAGAAATCGAGGCCCTCGCGGATCTGCTCCCGCGCTGGCATCCCGCGCCGCCGTGGCATGCGCCGCCGGAGAAAATGCGCGCCCGCTTGGCGGTTTGGATTTTGTGATCTTTGGGAAACGTCGCTGCACCATCCGGTGCAACTGCATTTTTTTCTCAACTCAAAATTACCAAACCATTGAAAACCATATCCATCAGCATTTTGCTTGCCGCCACCGCCGCGGCCCATCCTACCGCCTTCGAGGGTGCCTATCAGCTCATGTTCGGCACCGCCGGCGATGTGCAGAACCTCGAGTTTTACAGCTCATATTCCGCACGAGCTGCTTGGGGACTGCATGCCATGCGCTTCGAGGATGAAGAGGATGAAATCTTCACCGGCCTCCAACACAACTGGCTGCTCAAACGCTGGAATCTCCCCTCCGCCCAAGCAAACGTCTATGCCGGCCTCGGTGCTGGAATGGCCGGCGAGGTCGACAACGGCGCGGCGCCTGCGGGAATCGGCTTCTTCCGCGCGGACTATGAAACGCGGCGGATTTACGCGGCTTTCGACGCGAAATGGGTCGAGTCGGACGATGTCTCCCGCGGCGTTTTCAGCGCGGCGGCGGGCATCGCACCCTACAAGGCGGAGTTCGACCAGCTCAACACCTGGCTCATTCTCCAGGCCGAACACGTCACCGGCATGGAGGACGAACTCGACATCATCCCGAAGGTCCGTTTCTTCAGGGGCCCTTATTTCCTCGAACTTGGCAGCACCCTCAGGGGCAAACCGATCATCAACTTCATGATCCACTTCTAACTTTAATAACAAACCATGAAAATTCCATCCATCATCAGCCTCTCCATTCTATCAGTCACCCTCGCCCAAGCTGCACCCGACCGGGTGATCACCGTGAAAACCACGGTCAACGGCATGGTCTGCTCGTTTTGCGCGCAAGGCATCCTCGCCCATTTCAAAAAACACCCTGCGATATCCAACGTCCATGTCGATCTCACGCACAAGGTCGTCCTGCTGGAAGAGCGCAAGGGCAAGTCGATCACCGACCAGGAAATTACCGAGCACATCAAAAAATCCGGCTTCGAGCCGGTGAAAATCGAGCGGGTGAAAGAGAACTTCGAAGAAGCGAAAGCCCACTGATCGGTCACCCTGCTCTTCCACGCCAAATTGTCACCTGATGCGGGGAGTCAGATCGCAACGGAGAGCTTGCGGACACAGAAAACTTCATTCGCAAGAAGCGGTTCCAGATCGGTGGAACTGACCGAAGTCACGGCAAGGGTCTCCCCAAGGGTGTTGAAAACCTCAATGGATATGCCTCACTGCCACCCGGCCCGGAAGGAGGATCGACCACCTTGACCACATCTCCCGCGCGAAGGTTGTGAGACGGGATGTCCCGTGAGAGAACGGCATCCGTGTAAAGTGCAATGATCATTTTTTCAGCTTCTTTCGGGGATCAGTGCAATGAATTTTGTCTGCCCGGACAAGTGCTCTTTCATCCAGACCCTGCGGATGTTCAGAAGACTCGATGTCCCGGGCGCGAGACCCAATCTCTGAATCCCTCTTCCCTTCCGTGTGTTCCGAGTATTCCGTGGTCAAAAATCTTCACCACCCCGTTCAGATTCCTTCGATTCACCAGATTCGTGGTTCCTCAATTCTTCCAAGCCTCACAATCACAGCGCGCGCAGAGCGTTCAGACAAATTCCATGGTCGGCTTGACGCGCGCCGGCGGCAAATGGCGGGCGTCGCTCTCGAAAATGACTTCCCACTCGTCGATCACCTTTTGCAGCT
>JBBECN010000182.1:11940-17210 GCA_040881795.1 Akkermansiaceae bacterium | reverse complement strand
AGCACTCGAATTTTGTCAGACATCGGATTTGCGGAAGGTGTCGAGATCGTCACTGCCGGTCTTGTGATAGGCACGCAACACCAGGGCGATGGCGAAGGCGAGCACCGCGAAGCCGATGACGATGGCGGTTAGAACGAGAGCCTGCGGCAGCGGATCCGCGTAAGGCTCCGTCATGGTGGTGGCATCGGCCGCGATGATGGGCGGCTTGCCGGTGGAAAGTCCGGCAGCGGTGAAAATCAGCAGGTTTGCCGCCTGGCTGAAGAGCATGATGCCGAGCAGCACGCGCACGATGTTGCGGCGCATGCAGAGATAGCAGCCGCAGCCGAACAGGATTCCAATGGCGATGGGTAGCAGGTTTTCCATGGTCAGTCGCGGGTATTCCGGGTTTGAGCCAACAGCACGAGTAACAGTTTCGCAGCCACCCCGGTGACGACGAGGAACACGCCGATATCGAACAATAAGGGCGTGCCGAGTTTGAGCTTGCCGATGGTGGGCAGCCAGATTTCACCCCCCCAAAGGCCGGTAAAGAAGGGGCGGCCGACGAGCAGCGGCATCATCGCCGAGCCAAGAGCGAGGAGCAATCCGATGCCGGAAAGCGCGATCAAATCGAATTTCGGCACGCGCTTGGGATCCACCATCGCCCGCAGCACCAGGGCGCTGGCCAATACCAAGCCGCCAATGAATCCGCCACCCGGAAGATTGTGGCCACGCAATAACAGATAAACCGCAAAAGCATACTGCACCGGCACCACCAAACGGACGGCGGCGGGAAGGATGCTGTGATGGAGATCATTCATGGCGGAAAAAATTTCAGGACTGCGGGCCTTGGCCGCGGGCAGAGGCACGCTCGCTGAGGGCGTCATCGGTTGCGCGGAGTTTGCGTTTGCGGAAGAGCAGCGCGGTGACCCCGAGGCAAGCGAGACAAAGCACCAAAATCTCGCCCAACGTGTCGAGCGCGCGGAAATCCACCAAGATCACATTCACCACATTGCGCCCGAACGCCTCGGTGGCGGAACGCTCGACCAATCCGGGAGAGATCGGCTCGTGGACTTGCACGTGGACGGATTTCCATACCACCCAAGTCATCGCAAGACCGGCCATGGTGGCCACCAGCGCATCCCAGCGGCGCGTGGAGCGCCGGGAAATATCGCGGATCTGCGGCAGGCGCAGGATGACGAAGGAAAATAAAACCACCGTCAACGTCTCGACCAACAACTGGGTGATTGCCAAATCCGGCGCGCCGTAAGCAACGAACAAAAACGCCACCGAATACCCCACCCCACCGAGGCACAGAATCGCGGCCAGGCGGCTGCTCGCACGGACGGCGGCGACCGCCGAGACGGACATGAGCACCACCACCATGGTTTCGAAAAAGCCGAGCGGCACCCTCGAGGTCATCGAGAATTTACCAATCGACAATGCCATCGCGTATAGGATCAATCCAGAAGCTGCGATCAGGGTGATCCGCACATAAACCCGGAGCTGGCCGTGCTGGATCCACCCCGTTAGAAACGCAGCCATTTTCAGCAACCCGTCCAACCCGGACTGATAGAGCGAGGTCGGCGTGCAGCGGTCGATGCGCTCCATCAGCCGGTTGGCAAAAGTGAGTTTTCCGCGGATTGCGAAAATCCCGACGCCCGCCAAAAGGGTGGCGGCGCTCAAGGCCAGCACCGGAGTGAAGCCGTGCCAAAGCGTGAGTTTTGCAAGCGTCGGATCCATGCCGAGGGCGGCGGCGGCCGGCGAGATCCAGACTTTGTCAAGCCAGCCGGGCACCAAGCCCAGACCTAAACCGAGTGCCGCGAGCAAGACCGGCGGCATGACCAGCCCCCAGCCGGGTTTGTGGCGGACGTAGGCGCGGCCCGGCTCACCGAGGAACGGCCACACTCCGACAATGAGGGCAATGGCGACCGCCAACGAATTCGCCAACACCCCGAGAGCCGCGACCAAGTGGCGGGCGAAGGGCAATGACAGTTTCGCCTCATAGAGCAATTCCTTGCTGATGAAGCCTAGGGTGGGTGGCACTCCGGACATGCTCAAAGCAGCCGCCACAGCCGCGAACGCCAGCCATGGCATGCTGTGCCGCAGCCCGGAGAGCGAGCGGACATCGCGCGTGCCGCTGGCATGGTCCACCGTGCCCGCCACCATGAACAAGGCCCCTTTGTAAAACCCGTGGACCAACGCCAGGAACATCGCGGTCTTGAAAGAAAAAGGATCGCCGAAACCTAACAACATCACCAACACCCCGAGCACACTTACCGTGGAATACGCGAGCAACCGTTTGAGGTCGGTCTGAAAAACCGCCATCGCCGCGCCGGTGATCATCGTAAGCGCCCCGACTGGAGCGACGATCCAGCCCCAGAGGTCGGTGCCGGACATCGCCGGGGAAAGCTTGGCGAGCAGGATGACGCCGGCTTTGACCATCGTCGCCGAGTGCAGATAGGCGCTCACCGGGGTGGGCGCGGCCATCGCGCCGGGCAGCCAAAAATGAAATGGCACTTGCGCGGATTTCGTGAAAACCCCGGCAAGAACCAGCAGCAGCGCTGGGACGAACAACGGACTCTCGGCAATCAACGCCGAATGCGCCGCCAACGCCGAGATGCGAGTTTCACCGGTAATTTGCGTGAGAAGGATCAATCCGCCCATCAGCGCGAGCCCGCCAGCACCGGTCACCAGCAACGCCATCAGCGCGGCCTTGCGGGCTGCCGGGTCATAGAATTTATAACCGACTAATAAGAACGAGGTCAAACTCGTCAGTTCCCAGAAAACAAAAGTGAGGATCAAATCATCCGCAGCGATCACCCCGAGCATCGCCGCCATGAACATCAGCACGATGGTGAAAAACCTCACCACTTTCGAATCCCCGTGCAGATAGGCACCGCCGTAAATCAGAATCAAGCCCCCGATGAAGCTCACCAGGAACAAAAACAAGCGCTCGAAGCCACCCACCCGAAGCGCCAGCTCAATGCCCATCGCAGGCAGCCACGGATGCGACCACTCGCGCACCGGCCCGTCCGCCAGCGCCTGACTGCACAGCCAGCCGGCGATGCAAAACGGCACCAAGGCCAGAGTGACACCCGCCGCCCTCGAACCGGCCGCTTTCACCAACGAAGGTGCTAGCAGCGCTGCGAGCAGCGGAGCGGCGATGATCCAGTAAAGTTCCATGAGAAGGGGGTGACGATTTTCGGGTCAGCGGATGCGTTAGCATTCCGCAGGCCGAAGCGGCCCCGCAAAAACCACCTGAAGCCGTCATGTGTCAAGGGAATGCGACCTTCGACCCAGCAACTTCGCCTTGCCGTCGCCACTCCAGGTGAATAAGACAGCCAGCGCCGCACCATGAAGTATTTCCTCCTCGTTCTCGTTTTCTGCATCCTCGCACCGGATTCCCTAATGGCGGCCGGCTACAAACCCCACTATCCCGAATTGGCGGACGGCTCCAAACAATACGCCTCGTTTCCCATCCCGCCGGAAAAATACCCCGCCGTGCAAGGGGGGTTCATGGAAACTATCAAATCCCGCGCCGCGACCGATCCGTTTAACGTGGCTGCGGCGATCATTTTTCTGCTGGCGATCATGCACACCTTCGCCGCCGGTTATTTCAACAAATTGGCCCACAAATACGAGCACCTGCACGATGAAGAGCTCAAAAAACGCGGAGCCCGCGATGCCGAGCATCCCGATGGCGTCCCGGAGGTATCGTTCCGCGGCACGTTGTTCCACTTCCTGGGGGAAATCGAAGCGGTCTTCGGCCTGTGGGTGGTCGCCCTCGCTGGTGCGGCGATTTACTACCACTCGTGGCTCGACTTCGAGTTGTATCTCAGTGAGGACCGGGCATTTATCGAACCGATTTTCGTGGTGGTGATCATGGCCATCGCCGCCAGCCGTCCGGTGCTGCGATTCGCGGAAAACCTGATGGCCCGCGCCGCATCGCTCGGGAAAGGGACTCCGGCCGCTTGGTGGTTGAGCGTTTTGATCATCGCTCCGGTGCTCGGCTCATTCATCACCGAACCCGCCGCCATGACCATCGGCGCACTGCTGCTTGCCAAGAAATTCTATCGATTCAACCCGCCTAACATGCTCGCCCACGCCACGCTGGGGCTGCTTTTTGTCAATATTTCCATCGGCGGCACGCTGACCAACTTCGCCGCGCCTCCGGTGCTGATGGTCGCCTCCGTCTGGGAGTGGAGCACGCCCTTCATGATGCAACATTTCGGCTGGAAAGCGCTGATCGCCATCATTCTTTCCAGCGCGCTTTATTTCCTGATTTTCCGCAAGGCGCTGGCGCGCGTGGCGGATCTGGCGGACGGCGTGGCCCATGGCAATGCTGATACCGCATCCTGGCAAGAGCGCGAAACCGAGATCCCAGTATGGGTAACTTTCGTCCACCTCGGCTTCCTCGCCTGGACGGTCTACACCGCCCATTTCCCGGTTCTTTTCATCGGCGGGTTTCTTTTCTTCCTCGCGTTCATCATCGCCACCCGCCACCACCAGAATGAAGTCTCGTTGCGCAGCCCCATCCTCGTCGGCTTTTTCCTTGCGGCGCTCGTCATCCATGGCGGCTGCCAGTCCTGGTGGATTGCTCCAGTCATGATGGCGCTTGGCGACCAGACGCTGATGCTGGGTGCCACCATTCTAACTGCTTTCAATGACAACGCCGCCATCACCTACCTCGCCGCACAAGTGGAGGGCATCAGCGACACCGCGAAATACGCGGTCGTCGCCGGAGCGGTGACCGGGGGCGGCCTGACGGTGATTGCCAACGCGCCCAACCCCGCGGGACAAAGTATACTCTCGCGCTTTTTCAAGGATGGGATTTCGCCACTCGGTCTGGTCTTTGGCGCACTGGTCCCCACCATCATCGCCTACCTGTGTTTCATGCTGCTGCCCAGCGGCCATGGTGGTGAACCGGCGAAGGCTCCGGAAAAAGCGCCAACCGCCCTCGAAGAACTGCAACCCACTCCATAAATCCCAATGTTCACCGGACTTGTCGAAGCCACTGGCACCGTGCTCAGCCTTGAATCGAAGGGCGAGCAAGCGAGGCTGCTGCTTGAAATCCCCTTCGCCGCCCAACTCGCACTCGGCGATTCCGTCGCGATCAACGGCTGCTGCCTGACGGTGGCGAAACTGACAGAAAACGGCACCGCTTTCGATTTATTAGCCCAAACCCTACGCGTCACCTCGCTGGGCGAACTCGCCACCGGATCCATCGTCAATCTGGAACGCGCCATGATGGTGGGCGACCGCTTCGGCGGGCATTTCGTCCAAGGCCACGT
>JBBECN010000182.1:0-11840 GCA_040881795.1 Akkermansiaceae bacterium | reverse complement strand
AACGCGCCATGATGGTGGGCGACCGCTTCGGCGGGCATTTCGTCCAAGGCCACGTGGATGGCACCGGGAAAATCAATCGCTTGGAAGCGAGCGGCCAAGACCACATCGTGGGCGTCTCACTGCCGCCAGAAATCCACCGCCTCTGCATCGACAAGGGATCCCTGACACTGGATGGGATATCCCTCACCATCGCCGAACTCACGCCAGACGGCGCGGTTTTCTGGATCACCCCGCACACTTGGGCGCAGACGCACCTGCACGCCGCACGCCCTGGCCAGACAATGAATCTCGAACCCGACATGCTCGCGAAATACGTGGACAAACTGCTCCACGCCCGCGGCCTGGGAACGCCAACGTCCTCGTTGGCATGAGAATGAGCGGTCAACGGTGCGTCGTTCGCGGCTTTTCCGTTGGCTTCCCATTCGCCGTGCCGACGGGGACGTCGGCGCTCCTGAGGGAGTCGCAAAATGATCTGGCTCGTTCGGCCTCCAAATCCGCCACAAGGAGTGTCACGGCCAAGACAAAGATTGTCGATCGCGTTGCTATTCGAGTTGCTGGATTGTGCCAAATGAGGTTGGTTTCCGGGGTTTTCTTGAGGGTTTTGCCGCTTTGTCGGTTGCATGGCGACGCTGAGGTGACAGACTCACCTACGAAATCGATGACAACGGATAATCTGCAAGAGCGAATCAAGGAGACAAGCGGCTGGATCCAAGCGGTGAAGGATGAAATGGGCCAGGTGCTCGTCGGCCAGGAACGGCTGGTGGACCGCCTGCTCATCGGGCTGCTTTGCAGTGGCCACATCCTGTTGGAAGGCGTGCCCGGCTTGGCCAAAACCCTGGCTGTGAAGGCGCTCTCGGGGTCGCTGGCCGCCTCGTTCGCGCGTTTTCAATTCACGCCGGACCTGCTACCCGCCGATTTGGTCGGGACCATGGTTTATCACCCTCAGGAGACGAAATTCGAGCCGAAGCTGGGGCCGATTTTCAACAACCTGATTCTCGCCGACGAAATCAACCGCGCACCCGCCAAGGTGCAGTCCGCCTTGCTGGAAGCGATGCAAGAGCGGCAGGTCACGCTGGGGGATCGTTCCTATCCCCTACCCCAGCCGTTTTTAGTGCTGGCAACGCAAAACCCGATCGACCAGGAGGGCACCTATCAGCTGCCGGAAGCACAGCTCGATCGGTTTTTGCTCAAGGTCACCGTCGGCTATCCGACGAAGGATGAGGAGTTGATGATTCTCGACCGGATGGCCACCTCGACGCCGCCCTACCAGACAAAAACGGTGGCCACGCCCGAGCAGGTGGCGGCATCGCGGGAATTGGTGAACGAGGTTTACATCGATCCGGCGATCCGGAAATACATCGTCCAAATCATCCACACCACCCGCTTCCCGACCTTGGTGGACGCGCCTTTAAAACACCTTGTGCGCGCCGGGGCCTCGCCGCGTGGCACGATCAATCTTGCACTCACCGCCCGCGCCCGCGCCTTCATGCAGGGCCGTGCGTATGTCACACCGCAGGATGTGAAGGACATGGCGTTGGACGTCCTGCGCCACCGGATTTTACTCACCTACGAGGCGGAGGCCGAGGAGATGACCACCGATTCGATCATCGAGCGGATCATGAGCAAGGTGCCGGTGCCTTGAAGAAGTTGAGAGTTGGTTGAGAGTTGAGAGAAAGATAAAGACTCCGAATCGCCAACTCCTCAGCCTCAGAGACTGTCTTAAAAAATCATGAAAAGAGGAATGCAACCGCAGATGAACGTAAATGAACACAGATGAAGACCGGAAATGTGGCATTCTTCAGCATTTCATCACTCTTCCATCTGCGTGTATCCTGTTCATCTGTGGTTAAAAAACTCTTCCCGTTTTGCTGATCGCATTTTTCAGACAGCCTCTCAACTTTCAACCGAAGACTCTCCACTTCTCGCCAACTCTTCACCCTCAACTCTCAACCGAAGACTCTCAACTTCCCAAATGCTAACGGACGAACAAATCGAGGAGATGATGGCGCGCGTGCGCAAGCTGGAGTTAAAAGCCCGGCGGTTGGTGCGCGAGTCGTTTTCCGGCGAATATTTGTCTTCTTTCCGCGGGCAGGGTTTGGACTTCGATGATTTCCGCGAGTACCAGCATGGCGACGAGGTGCGGTTCATCGATTGGAACGTCACCGCGCGGATGAACGCGCCGTTTGTTAGAAAATTCCGCGAAGAGCGTGAGCTTTCGGTAGTGATCGCCGTCGATGTCTCGGGTTCGGCCGACTACGGCAGCGTCTCGCTGAGCAAGCGCGAGATTGCGGCGGAAACGGCGGCGGTGTTAGGCTTCAGCGCTCTGCACAATGGCGATAAGGTCGGGCTGCTGATTTTCGCGCACGAGCCGATTCTTTTCATCCCTCCGGAAAAAGGCAGCCGCCACCTGCTGCGCATGATCCGGGAAATCCTGGTGGCGAAACCGGCGCAGCCCGGGACGAATGTGGCGGAAGCCTGCGATTTTCTGGTCCGCACCTTACGCCGGAAATCGCTGGTTTTCATGATCTCCGACTTTTTCTCGGACCCGCTGGAGAAGCCGCTCGGCAAGCTTTCGCGCAAGCATGAAACCATCGCCCTGCGCGTCTCGGATCCCCTTGAGGCCAATCTGCCAAAAGCCGGCAAGGTCGTGATGAGCGACCCGGAAACCGGCTTTGAAACCCTCGTCAACACCAGCAACCCGAACCTGCGCATGGCCTACAAAAAGCTGATGAGCAGACAACTCGAAGGTGTGGCGGCGATCTTCAAGAAGCACGGCATCGATTCCGCCGATCTAACAACTCACGGCGACACCTTGGTCGCGCTCCATCAATTGTTGAAACGCCGGAGCCGCAAACGTTCGGGATGAAAGACAAGCCCGCCAACTTTGAATTGCTCGAACCAGCCTCGCCCGAGGCGCTGGTGCCGGATTCATGGGTGGAACCCTGGATGGTGCTAACCGCAGTGGGATTGCTGCTGATCATTGCGGCTTGGTTCGCATTCAGGAAAAAAAAGCCGGCGGCCATCGATCCGCAGGTCATCCGCGACGCCGCCTATCAAGAGGCACTTGCCGGATTGGAAAAAATCACGGCGCTGCAGGCCCGCGACGCAGCGGTGCAGTGCTCGCTGATTTTGAGGCGTTATCTATCCGTCGCGGCAAACGACCCGGCGTTGTTTGAAACGCACGAAGAATTCATCTCCCGCCACGATGCGCTCAACGCCCTCACCGAGGCCGCCCGTAAGACCTCCGAAAGCGGCTTCTCGCGCCTCGCATCCATAAAATACGCCGCCGAGGTCCCGGATGTGAGCCCGCTGGAAGTGGCCACAGAATCCCGCTCGCTTCTCGAAACCCTGCACCACGGATTTCACGCATGAGCGCGTTTCTCGAACATTTCCGTTTCGCCCAACCGGGTTGGCTGCTGCTGTTGCTACCGGCAATCCTGCTGTTGGCCCTGCGGCGCGGACGCGGGTCGGAGGCGGCGGTGGTGTTTCCCAATCTATCTGTTTTGGTCAGCCTGGGCAAGCGCGTCCGCCGCACGGCTTGGAGCTTTGGCCTGCCGCTGGCGTTCGCCGCGTTGATTCTTGCCATCGTCACCATCGCCCGCCCGGTGTGGAGAAACCAATACCAAAGCCGGACGGCCAGTGGCATCGATATCATGATCGCTCTCGACGTCTCACTCTCGATGAACATCGATGACTTCATCGAAAGAGGCCAAAAGGTCCAACGCATCGACGTCGCGAAGAGGGTCGTCGATGATTTTATCAGTCGCCGACCGGAAGACCGGATCGGCCTGGTGGCATTCGCAGGGCGGCCGCGCGATGCCGGCCCGATCACGCTCGATCACCAATGGCTGCGGAATGCCCTCGCCGAAGTCCGCCTGAATGACCGCTGGGACCGCGGCACCGTGAAGGAACAAGGCACCGCCATCGGCTCCGCACTCTCGGCAGCGGCAATCCGTCTCGAAGCACGCGACGCGAAGAGCAAGGTGATCGTCCTGCTGACCGACGGCGCAAGCAACTCAGGCAAAATTTCCCCCGTCGAAGCCGCCGAGCATGCGAAGACGCTCGGCATCAAAATCTACACCGTCGCCATCGGCACGATCGAAGGCCGGGTGGACCCGAGCATCCAGCGTTTCCCCTATCAGGAATTCGACCTGCCGACGCTTCAGAAAATCGCCACGCTCACCGGTGCCGAGCATTACTGGGCGCAAAACCTCGCCGCGCTTGAAAACACCTTCAAAACCATCGACCGGCTCGAAAAAACGGATGCAAAAAGCCTCACCGTGATCGAAAATACCGAGTTATTTCCTTGGTTTGTGGCGTCCACCTTGCTCGCAGCATTTGGCTCGGCACTCTTCCTTGCCCTCAATCCTCCCCCAACATCCAAATGAGTTTTGCACAACCCGGCTGGCTGGCATTGCTGATTCTGATTCCCGTATTGGGCCTCGGAGCGATCCTCGCGTCGCGTCTGCGGAAGCGGCAATGGGAGGAATTCGTCGCACCACGGCTGCGGGCCGCTTTGATCAAACGCGGTAGTTCCTTGCCACGCTGGCTCTCACTTTTTTTCCTACTCACTGCCTGCCTCTTGCTCATCGTAGCCCTCGCCCGCCCACAAGGCGACGCCGGGGTGCGGACGGAAAAATCCCTCGGGCGCAATGTGCTCGTCGCTCTCGATCTCTCGCGCAGCATGCGTGTGAGCGATGTAAAACCCGACCGCCTCTCCCAAGCGAAAGTCGTCATCTACGAGTTGCTCGAAGCCATGCCCAACGAACGCATCGGCTTGATCGGCTTCGCCGGCAGCGCCTACGTCTATGCCCCGCTGACCATCGACCACAGCGCCGTGCGTGAAACCGTCGATCAAATCGATGAATCGTGGGCCACCAAGGGCGGCTCCGACCTCGCCTCCGCCGTTAGACTCGCCACCGAGACCCTCAAACAAACCGGTCAGAAAAACAACGCACTCGTCATCCTCAGCGACGGTGAAAAACACGACGGCGATCTCGATGCAATGGTCGCCGAAGCGGAAAAATCCGGCGTTTACATTCTTGCCGTGGGCGTCGGCACCGAAGATGGCGGATTTGTCCCCAACCCGGATTTCCCACCCAATGGTCAATTGGTGGACAAGGATGGACGACCGGTCATCAGCCGCCTTCAGTCGGAAGTCATGCGCAAGCTGGCCGCCGATACCAAAGGCCGCTTCGCCATCGCTGGCTCGGGCATGGACATCCCTAACATGGTAAAATCCGTGATTAAGGATCTCGATGCCTTCGAACTGGAAGGCCGCGAGCGCCGGGTTTCCATCGAGTTCTATCAGTGGCTGATGCTGCCCGTGATTTTATTTCTTATCGTTTCCATCACCGCCGGCACGCGCTGGAGGGGAATCCGGGCACCCGTCCTCATTGCATTTGCCTTCTTCATCCCCCAGGATGCCGATGCCAGCGACGCATCCGATGCCAAGCAGGCGCTCGCCGAAAAACGCTACGAAATGGCCCGCGATGCTTACCGGAAACTCGCGAAAAAGTCCGGGCGGCCTGATCTCGCCTCGCGCTACCGTCTCGGCGAAGCCACCGCCGCTTACCGCGCCGGCGACTTCCGCGGTGCCCGCTCCGCCTTCAGCCATGCGCTGTTGTCGGAGTCCCCGGATGTCCGCGCCCAAGCCCACCTCGGCGCGGGAAATTCGTTATTTCAACTCGGCTGGCAAGGCCTATCCGGGAAGGCCTATCCAACGGATCCGGCTGCCGTGCCCGACCTCGATCGATTCGACACGATCGTTAAAGAACTGCTGGCGAAACTCCGCGAAACAGAAGCCCCGGAGGATGGTGAAACCAACGGATACGTCCGCATCGAATCCCTCATCACCAATTGGGCGGACTCTGTTAGACACTACAATTCAGCCGTCGTCTCCACCCCCAACGACAAGATCGCCAGCCGGAACCGCGAGCTGACAATGACCTATCTCAAGCGCCTGCGTGAACTGCTGGAACAGGAAAAACAGGACACCGAGCAATCCATGCCCGAACCCCAACCCGGCGAGGGCGAACCGCAAGAAGGAGAAGGCGAACCCGGCGAGGGTGAACCGGAAGAGGGCGAGGGTGAAGGCGGCGATAAGAAACCCGAGGGCGAAGGCGATGAGGAAAAGGACGGCAAGTCCGGCGACAAGGGTGAGGACCCCAATGGCAAATCCGGTAAAAATGACGAAGAACAAAACGACTCCAAAAAGGGCGAAAGAGACCCGAACGAAAGCCCCGAAGAACGCGCCACCCGCCTCTTGAAAGAAAATGCGGATCTCGAAAAAGGCCCCCTCTCACCGGGCCGCCGCGAGTTCCGGGACCCCGAGAAAGATTGGTAACATCATGACTCCACACACTCAAATCAGCGGCTTCGCATGCATGGTCATCGCCTGGTGTCTGCTCACCCTGCCGGGCATCTGCCAGACTACCAGCCGAATGTCCACCCGCTTTCTCGCGCGCGGCGAGCAGTCATTGTTAGAAGTTTCTATTGTGGCCGGAGACCCGGAATCCCTGCCGGTGATCGCTCCCATCAAGAATGTCGTCATCCAGCCCGCAGGCACTGGCCCCCGCTCGAAAATGCTGCCCGGGAGGAAATTCGAGCATGTATTTGAATACATCGTCGCCAGCTACGAGATCGGCGGCTACACGATCCCACCCATCGAGGTGACCGTCGGCGGGGTGAAAACCCTCACCGAGCCGCTGGATTTCAAGGTTTTCAATCCGGATGATTTGCAATGGTCCGAAGTGGACGTGGATGGTGCCACACTGCGTTACGCGAGTTCATTCCACACGATGAACCCAAGCCCCTACGAAGGCGAAACTTCTCACACCGAGATCAAGGTGTTTGTGCCGCAGGATCTGGAGGTCGAGGACTGGGGCATTCCCGAACTGCAGCGGGACGGTCTAACCGCCTGGCGATTCCAACCGTCGGACATGCGTAGCCGCGTCAACCTGTTGGGTCAGCCATATATTGCCGTGGCCTACCCGAGCAGTATCACCGCCACCCGCACTGGAAAAATCGCCATCGGCCCGGCCAAGGTCCGTCTGACGACCTTGCTGACCATCATGAACCCGTTCCCAACCCGCGAATTCAAGTATATCTTTTTGGATGTTCCGAAACTGGAATTCGATTCGAAACCCCTGCCCCAGGGCGCTCCTCCCGGATTCGACAATGCCGTCGGCGACTTCCGGATCTCCGCCAGCACCTCGGCCACCGAAGTGAAGGAGGGCGAACCGATTTCTGTGGATCTCTTCGTCAGCGGCACCGGCAATTTGGACACCCTCCGCCCACCCAAGCTGAGCGATGAGACAGGTTGGAAAGTTTATGAACCCACCGCCGATCAACGGGGCGACGAGCGCCGCCAAGTATCAGGCAGCCTGATTTTCCATCAATTCATGCGTCCGCTTGAGCTCAAGCCGGCGGTCCCGCCATTTCAATTGGTCTATTTTGATCCAAAGGACGAGATCTACAAAATTTCCACCAGCGAGCCCATCCCGCTGAAAATGGTGCCGGGCGCGGCGGTCAGTGCCATGGTGGATGCCACAGTTCAGGCGCTACCGATTCCGTTGGAACGCATGACGGATATCCTCGGAATCATGAAAACCGCCCAGCTAACACTGCCAGCCGCACCCGCCACTCCGGGCTGGACCGGACATGCGTTGGCCACCCTTGTGGCGCTGGGCTTGATCATCAAAGCACTCTGGATGCGCTTCGCCCACCGCCTGCGGAAAGACCCGGCCCGCGAAGCACGCATCAAGGCGCTGCGGGAAATCGAAAAAAGCAAACCCGCGGCGGATGTGGATTTCCTGAAAGCCACGGGAAACTATATCGAATCATGGCTCGGCGAAAATCAGACACCCGAGATTCAAGCCATCCTCGCTGAGCGCGATGCCGTTTGTTTCCGTGCGGAGAAACCCCAATCTGTGTTGGATCAAAAGCACCGCAACTCCATCCTGAAAACGCTGCACAAGGCGGCGGCGGCCTGCCTGCTGGCATTTTTGTTAGGTTTCGCAGCCACTCCCGCACGCGCTGCCGATGTCTCAGCGCAGGCGCTCGAAGCTTACGAAGCCGCCAAATTCGACGATGCCATCAAACTCTGGCTGGGAGCGGGTGACTACCAGAGCCTATCAGCAGACACGCTCTATAACATTGGCAACGCCTGTTATCGCTCCAGCTCCCCGGGCCACGCCGCATTGTTCTACCGCCGCGCGCTTGATAGAAATCCGAACCATGAGGAGTCACGCCAGAACCTGCGTTTCATCGAGCGCAAATACGGTGCGATCACCGTGCAGCGCCCGGAATACCAATATGCGCTCACCAAACTGCCGCTCGCCGGATGGCAGGCCATGCTGTGGGGCGGACTCTGGTTCTGCGCCCTCGGGATGCTCGTTTTCCCCGCCACCCGCAGCGACGCGCGAATCCGGATTCTGGCGATCAGCGCGCTGGTGATCGGTCCGCTGATCGCCTGCGTCGGGCTTCTTGGCTGGCGCTATTTCCCGAATGATTCCGAGTTTGCACCCATCGAGCGGCAGGCCGTGATCATTGCGGAAAATACCGTGCTTCACGCCGATGCCGCGCGCACCTCGCCCGAAGTGATCGACGCACCGCCCGGCTCACTTTGTGAAATCATCCGCGAATCCGGAAGCTGGGTCTACGTCGCCTTCGCCACCCGCACCCGCGGCTGGGTCCCGATCCAGTCGATCGAGAAAATCCAGCCGGACCAGCCCCCCACACTGCCAAAATTCCGCAAGCCGAAAGCCGACGGAAAGACCGCGTAACCCTAAACCTCCCGGAGCGGAATTCGCTCTCTCGCTGCCACCCCATCGTGAATAGGGCGGACACCGAAGCGCCAGCCGGTCGATTTTGGTAACACCCGGTTTTAGCATTTCCCATCGCCACTCGCGCCGCATAGACTCCGCGCAACATGACAGCCGCTTCCCTCCGTGCCGCAATCCGTGATGTGGTAGATTTTCCAAAGCCTGGCATCGTCTTCAAGGACATCACGCCCGTGCTCGCCGATGGAACACTTTTCCGTGAGTCCATTTCCCTGCTCTGCGAAACCACCGGCGGCGTAAAAATCGACAAGGTCGTCGGCATCGACGCCCGCGGTTTCATCTTCGCCGCCGCCGTCGCCGATCGTCTGGGGGTCGGCTTCGTCCCTGTCCGGAAAAAAGGCAAATTGCCGTGGAAAACCCGCCAGACCGCCTACTCACTCGAATACGGCGAGGCCATCGTCGAGCTGCACGAGGATGCTGTGAAACCCGGCGAGTCAGTCCTGTTAGTCGATGACTTGTTAGCCACCGGTGGCACCGCCGCCGCTGCGGTGAAACTGCTCGACGAACTCGGAGCCAACATCATCGGCATCTCCGTCCTCATCGAACTCGGTTTTCTCCAAGGCCGCTCAAAACTCACCCCCCACCCCGTCCACGCGATCCTCACCTATTAACGGGATCGATTTCCCGGTCACTCCTCTTTCATGGACCAGCCGCCATCGACGGTTGATGAAATCGGCCGCCTGCCTCAACATCGTTGCCCCACCTTTCCACATCCTCCATCCATCCAACGAACCGTCACCATGTCCTGGCAATCCTACAACCAAAGTCTCGTCCGCTATCCCCAACACGGCTTCTCCCTCGATCTTTCCCTGATGGAAATCGCTCCGGAATACATCGCCGCACTCGCACCGAAAATCGCCAAGGCCTTCAGCGACATGACCGCGCTCGAAGCCGGGGCGATTGCCAATCCTGACGAAGGCCGCATGGTCGGCCACTACTGGCTGCGCAACCCCGATCTCGCACCCACCGAGGAGTTGAAAAAAGCGATCACCGAGCCGATCGCCGCCCTCAAGAACTTCGCCGAGAAAATCCACACCGGCGCGGTGGCCAATCCCAGCGGCGGCATCTTTGAACAGGTGCTGCTCATCGGCATCGGCGGCTCCGCACTTGGCCCGCAACTCGTGTCCGAGGCGATCGGCCAAAATGCGCGCCTGCCGCTCTATTTTTTCGATAACACCGATCCGGCCGGCATCGATACCGTGATCGCAAAAATTTCCGCCATCGGCCTTGCGAAAACCCTCGTGCTCGTCATTTCAAAATCCGGAGGCACTGCCGAGACCCGCAACGGCATGCTCGAAGCCAAGACCGCCTACGAGGCCGCGGGACTTGATTTCGGCCGCCACGCCGCCGCCGTCACCGGCACCGGTTCCAAGCTCGATCAATACGCCAAACAGCTCGATTTCCTCGCCACCTTCCCGATGGAAGACTGGATCGGCGGACGCACCTCCGTGCTATCCACCGTCGGCCTCGTGCCAGCCGCATTGCAAGGACTTGACATCGACGCCATGCTCGCCGGCGCCGCCGCCATGGATGCGGAAACCCGCAAACCGGATTTTGCACAAAACGCCGCAATGCAACTCGCCCTCGCCTGGCACCACGCCACCAATGGCAAGGGCGAAAAGGACATGGTCGTCCTGCCCTACAAAGACTCGCTCGTCCTGTTCTCCAAATACCTCCAACAACTCGTTATGGAGTCGCTGGGCAAGGAACTCGATCTCGATGGCAAAGTGGTCAACCAAGGCCTCGCCGTTTACGGAAACAAAGGCTCCACTGACCAACATGCCTACGTCCAACAACTGCGCGACGGCGTGAACAACTTCTTCGTCACCTTCATCGAAGTCCGTAAAGGCCGCAGCGGCCCCAGCATCGAAGTGGATCCCGGCACCACCACCGCCGATTACCTCCAAGGATTCTTCCGCGGCACCCGCAAGGCGCTGCACCAGTCGCACCGCAAATCCGTCACCCTCTCCATCCCGGAAGTCACCCCGTTCCAACTCGGTCTGCTCATCGCCCTCTTCGAGCGCACCGTCTCGTTCTACGCCTCATTGATCAACGTCAACGCCTATCACCAACCCGGCGTGGAAGCCGGTAAAAAGGCCGCCGGCTCATTCATCGAAACCCTCAACAAAGTCCGCGGCCACCTCACCGCCTACGCCAAAACCGCCGACGAAGTCGCCACCGAAATCGACGAGGATCCGGAGGATGTCTATCACTGCCTCACCCATCTCTCCGCCAACGGCGAACTCCAAATCTCCATCGGCGCGACTCCAGCACAAGACAGCTTCCAAATCTAGTTCACCGCCTGCTTCCCGCGTGTGCGCACCCGCCACTTTCGACATTGCGACAAATGACCTTGCCCGCCACCTTCGCGCTGGCTTAGTAATTGCCACCCCGATGCTGAAGAACTCTGATAACCTTGAATTTGCTGAATCGTGCTTTGTGTCGCATGGCTCGGCTTTCTGTTGCACCGAAGGGGGGCATTTTCGGTATGCATTCCCAACAGAAGTCTTCGCATCTCCTATACGGGGCCTGTAGCTCAGCGGTTAGAGCAGGGGACTCATAATCAGCCCAGCCCCTTTTGCATCCCGTTGCAACGCATTGCTTTTCAGTTGATTACGAACGACGAATATTCACAAAAACTTGCGAAATGCCCCCCCGAAAAGGGCACTTTTGGAGGCGAAGGGGGGCACTGGAGGGGGCATTCCGTTAGATCGCGGGATTTCTCGTAAAGCGTTGAAAATCGACAGATCGATCAAGGGATATTCCATCCCCTCGTTGATCCCGGCGCGCGCGGACGAGGCTACCCTATCAAATGGGCATCACTGCCCCATTGATTACTGCTCCCCCTCGCGCGCGCGGGCGAGTCACCACGACCAGCCCGCCGGGAAATACTTGATTCGCGTGGATCCTCTCCGCGCGCGCGGGCGAGTCACCACCAAAATCCCCCGCCCTTGTAAATAGAAGTTTAACAGATCCTCTCCGCGCGCGCGGGCGAGT
>JBBECN010000181.1:0-17360 GCA_040881795.1 Akkermansiaceae bacterium | reverse complement strand
GGAATAACTGCCGGACGCTTCTCGTTCGGCGGGGCACATGTGTGATAGGATCAGATGAAACCGTAAAGCGCAAAGAAGGCCCGGCCCGGTCAGGGTTTTTCCATTTGGGGGAATGCCCGATGGCAATCGATAACAACCACTCGTCCGAATTCGGGAACCCAGTTGCACTTAATCGGAAAAAGTTGTCCGATATCGAACATTTCCAGACACTCTCCCTCAGAAATACGGAATTCCGACCCATCCGACCCCGACTTGCTCATCGAGTGGCTCACGCACTAGCGCGAACCTGCCTTCCACGAGCTCGTCGCAGGCAATGCCAGGGAAGAGAGACACTCCGATTAGCCCCCACGAGTGGGCCGCAGGTGGGAAATAGCCGCTCGGCCTCATCGAACCTTCCTTGGCCAAGGCGGATCGGAGACCGCCGCTCCTGGTGGCGCGACTGCCGAGGTGGAGGCGCCGGATCCAATTTTCTCAGTGGCGTGGGTTCGCCGCGTGTGGTTCCATTCGGCCGCAGGCGGCTCGCATCGGGTTGCTTCGAAAGCCACCGTCCGCTTATGCAGCACGCCGAAGAATTTATCACCGTCGAATCCATTTTCGTCCGCCACCGCAACGCCCTGCTGCTGCGCGGCCAGTTCACCCCGATTTACACCGACTACTACCTGCACTTGATGCAGCACAGCGTCCGGCCGCCCGGCGACTTGGATCAAATGCTCAAGGACACACTCGCGATGCTGACGCTCCACCTCGTTGCAAGGCCATGGGCGGAAAGCATTGCCTGGACGGTGAATCTACGCGCCCCGCGGGTGAACCTATTTGTCACCGGCAGCTCATTTGAAGAAGCCGTCACCGGCCGGATTTTCACCGAAGACGTGCGCGAGCCGGATCGGAATTTTTTCTACTCGCAGACCACCTCCGTGGACGAGCCGCAACCGCGCCTGACCACTTTGGAAATCGAGGGCAAAGACCCGATCCAGTGGGTCTCCCAATTTTACTCGCAGTCGGAACAACGGCCCGCCCGCGCCTTCCGGCTTGAGGATGAAAACTTCGCGCTGATCTCCGCCCAACCCGACTGCGATCTCGCATGGCTCGAATCACTCGATGAAGCCGCCGTTGCCAAAATCACGGAAACCGATGAAACCACCGTGCTCGAAACCCGGAAATTCCGGTTTTTCTGCGGCTGCACGCTCGACAAAATCCTGCCCATCCTCGGCGGCTGGAAAGACAAACCGGAAGCGCTGTTCGAAGGTGCCGAAGCCATCAACATCCAGTGCCCACGCTGCGCCGCGAAATACCGCGTCACCCGCGACATGATTTGAGCGGGAAGCCTCGCTTCCGTCACCCTATACCTTTTTCATGCAGCGCTTCCATCACTTGCAGTTCGACGATTTCTCCCGTTTGACCGAACTCAAATCCTCCGCGGCACAGCGGGTTTCCGTCTGCATCCCGACACTCAATGAGGCGGAAACCATCGGTGAAATCGTCTCGTCGATCCGCCGCGACCTGATGGAAAATCACCGCTTGGTGGACGAGATCCTAGTCATCGATTCGGGCTCCACGGATGGCACACTCGTCATCGCCCGGGATGCAGGGGCGACCGCCCTGCTCTCGTCGGAAATCGCCCCGCATCACGGCAGTCACCTCGGCAAGGGGGAAAACCTCTGGAAGGCGCTTCATATCGCGAAGGCCGACATCATCTGTTATATCGATGGTGATATCTCGAACTTCCATCCGGGATTTGTCGCCGGACTGATCGGCCCCCTGCTAACAGACAGCACCATCGAGTATGTCAAAGCCTTCTACGAGCGCCCGTTGGATCGTGGGGAATGCACGCTCTCCAGCGGTGGCGGCCGGGTTTCGGAAATCCTGATCCGTCCGTTGATCTCGCTCTTCTATCCGGAACTGTCCGCCATCCTCCAGCCGCTTGCCGGAGAATATGCCGCGCGCCGTTCCATTCTGGAATCACTCCCCTTCCCCACCGGCTACGGGGTGGAAATCGCCCACTTGGTCGATCTCGCCGCCGCTGGTAAACTCGCAAACATCGCCCAGACGGATTTGGTCAAACGCGTCCACCGCAACCGCGATGACGACGAACTCGGGCACATGGCCTTCGCCATCCTCAAGGTGCTCATCCGCCGCCTCGAACGCGACGGCAAACTCACCCTACCCGGAGAACTACCCGATCTCTATCAATCGTGGATTCTCGACGGTGGAAACATCCGCCCGACCTCGCGCCACATCCCCGAGCCGGAGCGCGCTGCCATTTCTCAGAGGCTGTCATAAAAATCAAAGATTCGTAAGATTCGTAAGATTCGTAAGATTCGTGGTGCCAAAATCTTCGTATCGCCCAGCATTAGTCATTCTCAACAGGCGGACTGAAGGAGCGCGCTCCAATTTTCAGAAAGCCTCTTAGTAGTTTGAGATATCCCCCGCGACTTGCGGCAGCAGCACTTCGAATTTCATGCCGGTGAGTTTTGGCCGGAGAGTGGTGGGAAAATCCGCCGCCTGAATGAGCAACCGGATGATTTTTGCACCGGTCGCACGCGGGTCACCGTCCAAGCCTCGGCCTGATTGAGCGAGGACTCGACATTTGCTTTGGTATCGCGGAGGCGCTTGGCGAGATCGAGCTGGAGTTTGGTGGCATCGAGTTCGGTATGCCCCAGAATCTGGTCCTTTTGCACGGTTTCGCCGGGCTTGACGAAAATTTCAACGACCACTCCGGGCGCGGCGGCCCGCACTTTTTCCACCACCCGGGCAGCTGCGCTAGACTCAAACATAAGCATCTCGCCGTCCGCAGTCGGATACGGGATCTGGGCACCCGCAGGGACCGAAATGACTAATCCAAGCGTAAATACAGCGACCACAGACCTGATGGGGAAACGGTTGTTAGAAGCAGTCATGTGGATCATTTACGATTTCCGCGGGGCGACTCTTTCAAGCCGCTGATAATCAGACTTTCATCATCACCAACTTCGAATGAAACTCCGGGCGCAAGATCCACCCATGACCGATAAAACCACTTTCCTCAGCGAGCTTCTCAGCCGGATGTCGATCCAGGACAAGGCCGGGCAGTTGAATCTTCTGGCGGGTGGCATGGATGCGACGGGGACCCAAAACGCCACCGATCTGGAAGCGCAGATTCTCGCCGGCAAATGCGGTGCGGTGCTCAATGTTTACACGCCATCCGCCACCCGCGCGCTTCAGGAAATCGCGCTGCGCAGCCCGCTGGGAATCCCGCTGATTTTTGGCTACGATGTGATTCACGGCCACCGCACGATCTTCCCGATCCCGCTCGGGCTGGCATGCTCGTGGAATTTGGAATTGATTTCAAAAACCGCACGAGTCGCCGCGCAGGAAGCTGCCGCGGACGGCCTGCACTGGGTTTACTCGCCGATGGTCGATATCTCGCTGGACGCGCGCTGGGGCCGGGTGGCGGAAGGGGCGGGCGAAGACCCATGGCTGGGCTCGAAAATCGCCGCCGCCATGGTGAAGGCCTATCAGGGAGATGATCTATCCGATCCCACCGCGGTCATCGCCTGCGTCAAACACTTCGCACTCTACGGCGCACCGATGGCAGGCCGTGATTATCACACCGTGGACATGAGCCGACGGACGATGGAGGAAACCTATTTCCCGCCCTACCGCGCCGCCATCAATGCCGGTGCCCGGACGGTGATGACCGCCTTCAACGAAATCGCCGGCATAGCCGCCAGCGCGAACCGTTGGCTGCTCACCGACATTCTACGCGAGCAATGGGGATTCACCGGCTGGATTGTCACCGATTACAACGCCGTCGCCGAAATACTCAATCATGGCACCGCCGCCAACGCCAAGGACGCGGCGCGACAGGCGCTGCACGCCGGAGTGGATATGGACATGGTGTCGGAAGCATTTTTGTTAGATCTGCCCGCATTGATCGAATCGGGAGAAATTTCCGAAGTGCAGGTGGACAACGCCGTGATGCGGATTCTCGAAACCAAGTGGGACCTTGGCTTGTTCCGCGATCCACTCGCCCGCTGCGACGAGGGACGCGCCGGGGAAATTTTTCCCACTCCTGAGAACCGGAATCTCGCCCGCCAAGCCGCGCGGGAATCCATGGTGCTGTTGAAAAACGATTTTCAAACGCTCCCTCTGAAGAAGTCCGGCACCATCGCCTTGATCGGCCCGCTTGCCGCCAGCCGCCGCGACATGCTCGGCTGCTGGATCGCGGCGGGTGATGCGGATTCCGCCGTCTCGCCGCTGGATGGAATGCTTGAGGCGCTGGAAGGAGCCGCCGTGGTACTGCATGCCCCGGGATCGGGAATTCTATCAGGCGATGAAAAAATGTTAGACGAAGCCCTCACCATCGCGCACCAGGCCGATGTCGTCATCCTCATGCTCGGCGAAAGTTGGCAAATGCACGGCGAGGCTGCGAGCCGTTCAGACATCCGCCTGCCGAAATGCCAGCGGGCACTCGCCAAAGCGATCTTCAAGACCGGCAAGCCCTGCATCCTCGTCACCATCAGCGGACGGCCTCTGGAACTCTCCCGCGAGCACCAACGGTTTCCCGCAATCCTCCACGCGTGGGCACCCGGGATCGAGGGCGGCCACGCACTCGCGGACGTGCTCTTCGGTGATTTTGCACCGATCGGTAAATTGACCATGGGATTTCCGTACCACGTAGGCCAACTGCCGATGACCTACCGCGAGAAACCCGGCGGTCGACCATTTGATGAAAATGTCCACTACTCGTCCAAATATCTCGATGTCCGAAACGACGCACTCTATCCATTCGGCCACGGCCTGACTTACGGAGAATTCACCCATGGCGCGGTCACGGCCAGCGCGGGGGTGATGCATCCCGGCGAAATCCTGAAAATCTCCACGCAAATCACCAACCTCGCGGGCCACCCCGCGACCGAAACCCTCCAACTCTACCTCCGGGACCGGGTCGCCTCCGTCACCCGCCCACTCAAGGAACTGCGTGGATTCCAGCGGATCACCCTGGCTCCGGGCGAATCGCGGACGGTCACCTTCACCCTCACCCAAACGGACCTCAGCTTCCCCGGTCCGGACTTCGAACCCATCACCGAAAGCGGCGAATTCGACGCCATGATCGGGCCCGATTCGGCAAACGTGCGTTCCGTCAGATTCACGTTCGTGAGCGACGATGCAGCGAAATGACTTTCCGCGCCCCCCGGACGACCGCGAGGCGCTTTCTTTTAACCTTTGCCTTGTGCCGGGAATGGCTTACCAAGGTCCCCCACTGCCGCATGAGATTGTTCCGAATCCTGACCTTCAAAGAACTCAAAGGGTATTTCCTGACTCCTTTCGGGTGGATCGTGCTGGCTTTTGTCACGGTGATGCAGGGCGTTTCGCTCTCCACGGCGATGAAGGGCTTCCGCGACACGCCGGTGCGCGACAGCCTGGTTTACGTCACCTTCCACACCCCGCTTTTCTGGTTCTATTTCCTGTTCATTTTTCCGCTGATCACCATGCGGCTGTTCTCCGAGGAGGAACGCTCCGGAACCTTGGAAACCCTGCTCACCGCCCCGGTCCGGACGTGGCAGGTGGTGTTTTCAAAATATGCGGCAGCGATGATCTTTTACACGACGCTCTGGATCCCGGCGCTGGTCCAATTCCAGATGTTCATCTGGGTCACGGATCTGCCACCCGCGTGGTCGCCCGGTGCACTCGGCGGGGCTTTCGCCGCGGTCATGTTAATGGGCGCGGCCTTCACCGCCATCGGCTGCCTGGCCTCGGCCCTCACCTCGAGCCAAATCATCGCGGGCATCTTCACCATCGGCTTGCTCGTGATCCAATATTTCCTCGGATACGTCACCATCATCTGGGGCGAATCCTTCGCCGGGGCTTCGTTTTTCCACTACATTTCCTCGCAACAACACCTTCACTATTTTGCCAGCGGATTGTTTGATACACGCCCGATGGTGTATTTTCTGAGTGTCGCCCTATTCGTCCTTTTTCTAACCTATCAAGTTGTGGATTACCGCCGCTGGCGCCGCTGATCCGCCCTTCCCGCGCCATGTCCGAAGCCACGTCCGAGCCGAAAGCCAAACCCGCCCGCGCGATGAACCGCTGGGGAATCGGCACGCTTTCGGTGCTCCAAATCCTCTTCCTCGCGGTGATTCTCATCACCCTCAACTACCTTTCCGTCCACTATTTCCTGCGGGCGGATCTGAGCCGCGAGGCCGCCTACACCTTGTCGCCCGCCACCCGGAATTACCTCGCAGATCCGGTGGTCAAGGACCGCGAAATGCCAATGAAGTGGATCATGGCCTTCCGCCGCTCCTCACCCTTTTACGAACGCGTCCGCGCCATCGCCGAGGAATACCAACGCCACTCGGGTGGGAAAATCATCTTGGAAATCGTAGACCCCTTGCGCAGCTCGGATCGCACCCAGGAGGTCGCCGCCGCCTACGGAATCACCCTGGTGCGGGACTTGATCATCATGGACGCCCGCAACGACGACAGTCCTGTGACCACCGAAGACGCCACCGGCATCAAGTCCCTCAACCCGAATGTCAAAATCGTCGTCGCGGACGAAATGGCCATTCACACGACCGCCGATGGCCAACGCCGAATCACCGGCTTTCAAGGCGAGGATATCCTCACCGCCCGCTTGGTCGAATCGATCGAAGGCCGCCCGAAAAAAATGCTATTCCTCGCCGACAAAAGCCGCATTGATTCGGATGGCGATGACTCGCCTTGGAATTCCCTCGAAAACACCCTGCGTTTCCAGAACATCGAACTCTCCGCCATCAATCTATCAGGCCTCAAGGAAATCCCCGCCGATACCGAAGGCATCGCACTGGTCGCCCCGAAATATGACCTAACCGACGATGAACTCGCCGTGCTGGAAAGCTATTGGAACCGCCCCCGCGGCGCCATGCTGGTGCTGCTCAAGCCGGGTGAGACGCCGACAAAACTCCGCACCTTCCTGCGCGGCTACGGCGTGACTCCGCGCCGAGACCGGGTGATCGCACTCGACGAAGAACGCATCACCACCACCGCCCGCGGGGCATTTACCTTCGGTGTCGATTTCACCAAGGACCTCGCCGGACAAGCCACCGTTTTCGAAGGTGCCAGCTCGTCTCTCGAAGTCCGCGAAGGTGCCGAGGATCTGATGAACCGCCAAATCAACCCCATCGGCCTGATTGGAGCATCGAAGGGCTTCTGGGGCGAAACCCGATTCGGCGAGGGCAAAGAAGCGTTCGACGAAAAGGAAGACAACGCCGCCCCGCTGCACCTCGCCGCCTGCGTCACCCGCGGTGCCGCCAGTGACGACCGCTTTTCACGCGACACCTCACGCATGGTCATCATCTCGAACACCGACTTTCTCGACCCCGCGCGCCAACGTGCGGAAAACATCGATTTCCTCGCTTCCTCGGTGAACTGGCTGGTCAACCGCGAATCACTTGCCGGCATCGGCCCGCGCTCGCTGGGGACCTACAAGCTGCCGATCCTCGACGCCCAGGTGTCCTTCATCAACCGCGTGAATCTGTTTTTCCTGCCTGCCTTCCTGGTTCTGATAGGAGCCTTCGTCTGGTCCTCGCGCCGTGCCTAACTTGCCGTCATGCGCTCTCTCGGATTCACGCTGATTCTCGCCCTAACTGCCATCCTCGTCTGTGGCTTGGCTGGATGGCAATGGTTGGGCGGCAACTTCGACGCGATCCTCGGCGTGAGGCCGACACCTGTTGGAAAAGCACTTTACCCGTCATTCACTCCGGATCAGGTCAAACATATCCGCGTCAGCCAAAGCGGCGTCAGCGCGTCGTTTTCCCTCGGCGAAAACGGTTGGCAGGCAGACACGCCGTGGCAGGACCGCATGGACCCGCGGGCCGCCGTCGGCATCATCAACTTCACGCTCGGCATGCGCGTCGAGGACGTCGCAGAATACGATGAAATCGATACCCTGAAAGCCGGGCTGCGCGAAAGCGGCATCGATGTGCGCCTGGATGACGCCAACCACCAACAACTCGCGCGCTACAAACTCGGCCGCCGCACACCGTGGCACGCCGAAGTCCAGGACATTGAAAAACCGGTGCCCACCGTCTTTATTTGGACCCGCGATAAAGATCGTAAAAAACACGTCTATTCCTGCACCGGTGACATCGCACCGATGTTCAAGGACGGCTTGAAATTCCTTCGCGATCACCGCCCGTTTTATTTCAACCCCATCACCCTGCAGAAGATCCGCATCCGCTCCGAACAAGGCGAACTCACGCTCGGACGCGCCGCACCTAACAGCCCATGGCGGGTCGTGAAGCCGCTGGATCTGGGCACCGATCCCGTGGCCATCAAGACCCTCATCGAGGGCCTCTTTGAATTGCAGGCGGTGAAAGTCTCAGACAGGGCCTCCGTCACCCTGCCCGCCAGCGGCCCCACTGCCGGAGTCGGCCAGATCGCACTCACCACCTTTGGCTCAGAGACCGAAACCCTGTTGGAGATTTATCCGCCTGAGACACCCGCAGACGTGGACGCCAAGGCCACCGTAAGCAACCGCCCTAACACCGTCTTCGAGCTGCCGCTCAAACCCGAACAGGACCTCGTATCACTCGCGGATCTGCCACTCTCCGTCAACGATCTGCGTGATCCCACACTCACCAATCTCAACATCCAATCGCTCAGAGCCATCGCAATCGTTCCGACCACCGGCACCGAAATCATCATCTCCAGAAACCCGCCACAACCGTGGCTGGCCACCATCGACGGCGTCACCCGCGAAGCCAACGAGGAACGTTTGTTCACCCTGCTCAAAGCGGCGACCGAAGGACGGGCGATCGGTTTTGAAAGCGACGCCGCCACCGATTTCACTCCGTGGGGACTGGACCGGCCATTCTTGAAATTACGGTTCCTAGGACAGGACAACCGCGCTCTGGAACTCGCCTTCGGCATCGACGGCAAGGGCGGGTTTTTCGTCAACCGCACCGGCACGCCGACAGTCATGCGCGTGGACGAATCGCTCGTCGCCTCGATCGCTGTGCGTCCCTACGAATGGCGGCCAGCGCGGATGTGGTCAGTGGACCGCATGAACTTGGTCACCATTGAGCGCGCCCGCGGTGACGAATCCCCGCTGTTCCTCAAATACAGCTTCGCCGCCGAAACCTGGGACGCCACCCGCGATGGTAAAGCCGTCGAAATTGACCCCGCCCGAGCGAATTACGTGTTAGGAATTCTTGAAGGACTCAAAGTCACCCGCTGGCTCTCCCCCACCGACGAGGCCGCCGCCACCGCCCTCACCAGCCCCCTGCTCACCTTCACCGTGATGGAAAAGGCCACCGATGACCTGGGCGACTTCAAAGGTTTCATCACCCGCAGCGTACGCCTCGCACCTAACATCCCCGGGCCGAATCCAGGCTTCTACTATGGCAGGCTCGATTCCGACCCCCATCCATTTCTGCTAGACCGGGAAACCTTCGGCAAACTCGCCACCGATATTCTGGACCTGAAATAGCGGAATCGCTTGGGTCACTTGCCACCCGCCTGAATCGATTTGAGCTGGTTCCGCATCGCTTCGAGGCGCCCCGGGAACTGCGTCGATAGATCATGGTTTTCACCCGGGTCCTCAGCGAGGTTGAAAAGGAGATCCGTCCGGGTGATGGCGAGTGCGAAGCGTGGATCCGTGGGTTTGGAACCCGATCCCATGTCGTTGATCGATTGATCGGCATTGGATTTGATGAACTTCCACGGGCCGTCGCGCAGGGCGATGGCTCCTGAAATGCCCTGAAGTATGACCGAAGTCCTCGCCGGTCCGTCCGCAGTCCCCAGCAAAATCGAAAGTTGATCGATGCTATCGACGGCGGCGTTTTCGGGAAGGATCTGGCCAGCGGCACTGGCCATGGTCGCGAGGATGTCGGTGAGGCAGATCATTTCAGACCGAATACCGGGTTTCACTTTGCGCGGCCAGCGAACGATGAAGGGCGTGCGGCTCGAAGAGCCCGACGTAGAGAAAAAACGGCTTGTCCTTGTGGGCGGCGATGAAGGCCGACGACTTGGCAACCACGGTGTCCGGCAGCTCTTCGTCAATGAAACGCGCCGCGTTGCCGCCGGATTGGAAGCCGATGCGGCTGATGCCATTGTGAATGCCGCCGGCGTGCTGCTCATCGGCCTGTTGTTTGAGAAGATCCGGGCGTTCGAGAACCGTCGGTTCACTGCCAATATTTTTCTGATAGCTAACCGTGATGGGATCGGCCGGATCAAGATTGACGACCCGGTGGTTTTCAATCCAAACACTCGGAACCCGGTCCACGGTGGCCGGGATGATGTGGCAATAGTCAAAGCCGATTTCCAGCGGTCCCGGTTTGACCTCACCATTGAAATCGATGCGGGTTTTACCATCACCGAGGCCGAGGTGCCACTTGCTCACAACGCCGGTTTGGTAGCCGGCGCTTTTCAACATCGAGGCAAGGGTGAAGCGGCCGGGCTCGATAGAAAGCGGCGCGTCACCGTCGAGAATCGAGTTTTGTTTCTCCTTCTGCCGCCAGGCGTAATCTCCGGTTAGCAGCGAATAGCGGCTGGGGGTGCAAGTCGCGGCCGGGGTGTAGGCGGCCGTAAACAGCTGGCCCGATTTCGCAAGGGAATCGATTGCCGGGGTCTTGATCAGGGTGGCGCCATAACATTCGAGATCGCCGTAGCCCATGTCATCGGCGAGGATGATGATGATGATGGGTTTCTCTGCGGCGGCGAGGATGCCCCACCATGACATCAGGGCAGCTAGAATGAGGCGGGGTTTCATGATATTTCTATCAGGCGGACACTAAGAAGCGGCGGGCTCTAGAGTGTAGCTGTCTTTGCCGTCTTTCATCAGCCAACCTTGCTCGGCGAGTTGGGCGCGGAGGGTATCGGACTCAGCCCAATTTTTGGCGAGGCGGGCTTGCCAGCGGGTGGCGGCGAGGGCCTGGATCGCGGCGGGGATTTCCACGGAATCGAGATCGGCGGCTTCAGGCAGGGTCAGGCCGAGGGCGCGGAGGACGCGGTTCAAGCCGGCTAGCGCGGCGGAGGCCTCGGTGCCGGTGAGTTGGGATGCTTCGCGCAGGCCGGTGAAAATGCCACCCAAGGCACCGGGGGTGTTGAGGTCGTTTGTAAGGCTGTCCCAAGCGGCTTGGAAGGGGCCAAACCCCGCGGAGGTGAGGCGGGAATCGGGGTCGGATTTAGCGGCGAGCTGGCGAGCACCTTTGGCAAGTTTCGCGAGAGCTTCGCGGGCACCGCTGAGCGAATCGAGCGTGAAGTTGAGCGGTTTGCGGTAATGCGCGCCGATGAGGACGTAGCGGACTTCCATCGGCGTGAAGCCTTTCGCGGCAAGATCTTCGATGGTGTAAAGATTGCCGAGAGATTTGGACATTTTCCCACCATCGACGAGCAGGTGGGTGATGTGGAACCAGTGGGCGGCGAAGTGGCCACCACAGGCGCATTGGCTCTGGGCGATTTCGTTTTCATGGTGCGGGAAGATCAAATCGACCCCGCCGGAGTGGAGATCGAAGGAATCGCCGAGGTATTCCTGAATCATGGCGGAGCACTCGAGGTGCCAGCCGGGGCGGCCTTCGCCCCAAGGTGAGGGCCAGAAGTTCTCACCGTCTTCGGGGCGGCGGGCTTTCCAGAGCACGAAATCGGAGAGGCTGTCTTTTTCGTATTCGTCGGAACTGGCGCGGGTGTTTTGGGTTTTCCCGAGGTCGAGTTCGCGTTGGTCGAGGTGCGAGAGGCGGCCGTAGCCGAGGAAGGAGGAGATTTTGAAATAAACCGAACCGTCGTCGGAGGCGTAGGCGTTGCCTTTGTCGATGAGCGTCTGGATCATCACGATTTGCTGCGGGATGTGCTCGACGGCACCCGGCTCGATGTGGGGCGGGAGGAGGCCGAGTTTTTCGCAGTCGGCGTGGAATTTTTCGGTCCAGCCGGCGGTGAATTCGGTGAGGGATTGGCCGGCCTTTTGGGAATCGCGGATGGTTTTATCGTCCACATCGGTGATGTTGCGAACGTGGAGCGTGCGGGTGCCGCCGGTTTCGAGACTGCGGCGGAGCACATCTTGAAGCACGAAAGTACGGAAATTCCCGATGTGCGCCGGGCCATAAACGGTGGGGCCGCAGCAGTAGAATCGGAAGGTGGTGCCGTCGATGGGTCGGAGCTCTCGCTCGGTTCGGGAAAGCGTGTCAAAAAGCCGCATGGCGGGGTGTATGCAGCGATCGGCTGCGAGCCAAGAGCAAAGATGGCCGCTCCGGGCGGGGTGCTATGAACGCTGGCGGCGCAACACCAAGGCGAGGCTGGCGATGGCCAACAGCGAAAAGATCCCCGGTTCGGGCACGGCTTGATGGCCGGTCTCGATGTAAATCCATTGCGCCGCACTGCCTTTTTCAATCACTTCGACCGGCACACGGAGCGCTTCACTGGGGCGGGCCGACTGGATTTTCGGATCAAACGCCCTCTGACGAATCGCCACCGGATCCGACTTTTCCGCCCCGCGCAACGTCCACGCGGCGATGGCTGGCGATGCGAGCAGCAGACCAATTAACAGAAATTTCATTTTAAAGAAACCAAACACGGTGGGCACAAAATCATTAAATTTTAAAAATAATCAAGAAATATGAAGTATTTTTATGATTTTCAAGAGTTGGGTTTTGGAATGATCCGGGATATCCTCACCGGGACGATGGATAGCGCCGAGGAAAATCGAGTGAAACAAGTGGTGATCGGGGCGAGCGTCCTGATCGCGATCGGAGTGGTGTTACCGGGCGCATTGATCGGTTGGCGTCATGTACCAGGCGTTGTGGGTGAGTGGATTGGAATGATCACAGGGATCCTCACGACCCCCTTTTTCATGGAAACCACGTTCGTCCTTCTGGGTTTGGTGATCGTGGTCACGCTGAACCACTGGCGGCGGATCAAGGAGGGGGCTGAGTTCGTTTATTTGGAGCAGCTCGAGCGTCCGGATGCGGCTAAAGATTTGCCGGATCAGGCAACTTGGGCGGTTTTCCGCGATAAGCCGCTGGATGGAGTGGTGCCGTCGTCGCTGGAGCAGGCCGAGGGAGCCTTCGCGATTGGCGACTTCGAAGCGGCGGCTGAATGGATCGGCGCGATGGATGCGGCCGAGCTAAAACAGCAGGAAACGCTGACTCTCCGACTGGAGCTGGCGCGAGCAACCGGCCGGCATGATCTAATAAAAGTCCTTGAGGATGAAGTCCGTAGAGCGAAAAGCCCGCAATCGTAATCATTTGAACATTACGTGATTATTGACTTCTGACATTCTCGGATTTGTGAGTAGGCTTTGCCACTGATGACCGACTTGCTGCCGATGAATCCAGTCAACTTTTTGAAAATGGCCCACGGCGATATCGCTGGGCTCAGGCTGCTTGCGTTTGACTATTTCAACGACACCCGGCGCCAAATGACTGGCTGGGCGGCCTTGATGGAATCCGGCAATTTTCGACAACTGCGGGACGATTTGCACCGTTGCAAGGGCGGAGCCTCGCTCTTCGGACTGGAGCGGCTCGTGGCGATGATCGGATCCTGCGAAAGCGCGGCGGTGCTGGAGCAGCGGGGATTCGACTTGGTATCCTTCGAAATCGAACTCACGGCTGCTGAGCAAGCTGTATTGGCGGTGAAGGATTGATCGCAACCATGGCAGGAAAGATTCAATCGCCGGAAAAAGAGCTGCGTTTCACCCGCTCGGGGCAGGCGGCGGTTTTCTGGGTGATGGCGGCGGTGCTCGCGGCGGGTGCCATCACGCTGCTGGCCACTTCGATTTACCGGGATATCAATCCGCTGCTACCGCACCCGGTTTGGGCAATTCTGCCGCTGGCACTGGCGGCGGTGCTGGCACGCTTCGCAATCGGAATGACGCGGTACGCTTACCTGATTTTGACGCCTCTAGGCATCGAAATCTTCCCATTTTTCCGCCCGGCGGAGGGGATGCGACTGGTGATTTGGCAGGAAATCGCAGCCGCGGAGGTGAATGCGAAAACGACCCAACTCACCCTGCATCACAACGCCGAGAAATCCTCCGGGATCCACCTCTCGCTCACGCCAATCAGAGCCGACTGCAGGAGCTTGCTTGCCAAAGCCGTTATCGGCCGGGTATCTCCGGCACTGCGACACGATATCGCCATTGGGGAAAATGGATGACCATCCCCCGCCCTGCCGCTTGAATTTTCGAAACACTCGCCATGCGCCCGCACACCCGTCAGATTTTATCCGTTGAAGAAACTTTCGGCCAGAACGGCTGGCACTGCGAATTGGTGGAAGGGCGCGACGTGCTGCGTGCCGGATTCGACGCACATCACACCCGGGTGGACATGATCGCTCAGGCTTATCCACAGTTGAACGCCTTGAGCATCGTTTCCGAATCGATAATGCCTTTGGACGAGGAGCATCTGCCAGTGGCGCTCGAATTGCTCGCCCGGGCGAACAAACAACTCACGCTGGGCGGATTTGAATACGATCTCGACCGCGAATTTCTGGTTTTCAGGATCACCAATTTGTTCGAGCGCGAAAAATTCGATTCGGATATTATTTCATCGATGGTGCATTGCGCGATCGCCGAACTGGACCGACTCACGCCTTATGTGGCAATCGTGCGGGACACTCCGGCAGACTTGCTGGAAGACCTCGACCTGCAGCGCCTGCTGATGCGCGAGGACATCCTCCCGCCGGTGCCTGGCGACGAGGAGGAAGAGGAATATTGAGCGCGCGGAAATTACTTTGAGGGATCCCATGGCACGGATAACATCGCCCCGAGAAGACACTCTTTGCGCTGGCGATTCTTTCCACCCCAGTGCATGCCAACCCCGCTGCGGACTCGTGGGTGTGAACACTCGAAAGCGGCTACTTCTGGAAAATCGGGACAACTCGCCGCTCGATTATGAAATCATCCCCACCCAACTGACCCTTCGCTCGCCCATCGTGTGGACGTTGTGGGAAGATGAGGCGGGCGCAAAAATCGTCGTCATTCCACTGCTCGCCGGTGCCTATTTCACCCACCACTCGAATCTCGGCATGATCGACCCCAACCTGGGGATCGATGCGCTGGGATTCACTCTCGGGTGCGCGTGGAAATTTCGAGCCCGAAAAATCACCCGTTTGCCACGGCCCGAGCGATTCCCGAACAAGTTTTTGACAAGTCCGAATCCGACCGCTAAACACACCGCCCCGTACTGGGTGCAGTAATCCCCGGCGGCAACCAACACAAACGACCTCACTGTCATGGCCAAAAAGACATCGCTCAAAGCAGCACCACGCCTGCGCACCGGCTCCGGCCGCCTCAATCAAATGCGCCGCGAAGGCTGGATCCCCTCCGTGATCTACGGACGTGGCACCGAAAACATCAATCTCAAGGTCGATGCCAAAACCTTCTCCGACCTGCTCGCCCACAGCAGCTCGGAAAATATCATCGTCAACCTCGAGATCGAAGGCCAAGGCACCCGCCTCGCATTCCTTCAATCCATCCAGCACGACCCACTTTCCGGCAAGACCCTTCACGCCGATTTCCGCTCGATTGACGAAAACACCGCCATCACCGCCCACATCCCGACCCACCTCAACGGTGAGTCCCCCGGTGTCAAAGCAGGCGGCCTGATCGAACAATACGTTCACGCAATCGAAATCACCTGCCTTCCCAACGATCTTCCGGAAACCCTCGAAGTGGACATCAGCCACCTCCAGGTCGGCGACTCGCTCCACATCGGCGACATCACCTACCCTTCCGGTGTCCGTGCCACCCATGCGGCCGACGTCGTCGTCGCCCACATCGGCAAGCCAAGCGCCGCGATCTCCGAAGCAGCCACGGCGACCGCTTGATCGGTTTGATTCCTTCAAAACGCCCGGCCTGCTGACGCGGTCCGGGCGTTTCTTTTGATTTGAAATCTCAAATCTCAAATCTCAGATTACCCCCCTTCATGTCATTCTCCCTCATCGTCGGTCTCGGCAACCCCGGCAAGCAATACGAAGACACCCGCCACAACGTCGGGTTCATGCTGCTCGACCGCCTCGCCGCCTCGACTGGCGCGGTCTTCCAATCCGCGCCGAAGTGGCAGAGCCACCTTGCCAAGATCCCTGAAAGCGGCACGATTTTGCTCAAACCGCAGACATTCATGAACTTGAGTGGCCGCGCCATTCAGCAGATCCTCTCCTTTCACAAATGGTCGCCGGAGCAGATGTTGGTGATTTACGACGACGTCGCCCTACCGCTCGGCACCCTGCGTTTCCGTGAAAAAGGCTCCGCCGGAGGCCACAACGGCATCAAATCCATCCTCCAACACCTTGGCAACGACGCCTTCCCCCGCCTCAAAATCGGCATCGGCGGCAGCCAACCGGGCGAAATGGTTGGCCACGTGCTCGGCAAGTTTTCACCCGACGAACGGCCGCTTCTCGAAAACACGCTTGCCACGGCTCTGGAAGCTGTGCAACTTGCGCGTTCCCAAGGCATCGCCACCGCGGCGAACCGTTACCACACTCGTACCAATCCACTCCCACCTCAATCCGATGAGTCGCAAATACCAAGGCCTGATCATCCTTAACACCAAATCCCTCGAAGGCACCGTTGACGAACTCGTCAGCACCATTTCTAAGGACTTCGAAGCCGAAGGCGCAAAAATCGACAAGGTCGCCCAACTCGGACGCCGCCAATTCGCCTACGAATCCCGCCACCTCGAAGCCGGCCACTACGTGAACTACACCTTCCAAGGTGCCGCCGACGTGATCAAAAAAATCCAAGCCCGCCTGCGCTTGAACGATCACGTCCACCTTCAGCACTTCTCGCGTCTCGCCTAAGTTTTGTCCCGTCCGCATGGACGGAAACCTCCAGCTTCCCTTTTTCCCATGGCCAATCTCAACAAAGTCATGCTGATCGGCAATCTCACCCGGGATCCCGAACTGCGCCACACCCCCAAAGGCACTGCCGTCGCCGAACTCGGCCTCGCGATCAACCGCGTTTGGATGGATGAGCAAAAAGGCAAGCAGGAGGAAACCACCTTCGTGGACGTCACGCTTTGGGGACGCCAAGCGGAACTCGCCCAGCAATACCTCAGCAAAGGCCGCCCGGTTTACATCGAAGGCCGCCTGAACCTCGATACCTGGGACGATAAAACCACCGGCCAAAAACGCAGCAAGCTCAAGGTCATCGGTGAAAACCTCCAATTCCTCTCCAGCGGCCAAGGCGCCCAAGGCGGAGGCAGCGGCGGCGGCTCTCAAGGCGGTGGCGGTTATTCCCAACCGGCATCCCGCGCACCGGAACAACGCTCCGGCCCGCCACAAGGCGCGTCCGCCGCACCGGTCGATGACTTCCAGGAAGAAGACGACATCCCGTTCTGATTTTTCCCGGATCCGGGCCTTCGTGCCAGATCTTCAAAGCGAGTCCACCCCGGTGGCCTCGCTTTTTT
>JBBECN010000180.1:0-17404 GCA_040881795.1 Akkermansiaceae bacterium | reverse complement strand
TTGAGCCTCCTCAAAAATCCCCCTCATGAAATCAACTAGCCAGACAACCGCCCTGCCGGTGAGCCTCGTTTGAGGATTTTATCCTTTGCTGAATCCACGTTAGCCGGGAGTCTTGTGCCGATGAGTTTTGGGCAATTTCTGGCAAGCGGCGTGGTGAATATCTCGCCGCTATTTGCCTTGTTGACACTTGTGCTCGTGTTCTCCGTATTGGTTTCGCTGGTCTTGGTGAAGTTCAAACAAAGCCTGCTCGTCGGCTATTTGCTGAGTGGCGTTCTGATAGGAAACTTCGGACTGCTCTGGGTGACGGGCCTTGATAAAGGGGATCCGGTCATCCTGAATTTCGCGGAAATCGGAGTGGTGTTGCTGATGTTCACCCTGGGCATTGAGTTTTCACTCAGTGAATTCAAACACCTCTGGCGCACGGCCCTGATCGGCGGCGGGTTGCAAGTTGGGCTCACCGCCGGGGTCGTCGGCGTGCTCGCCTCCCTCCTTGGATTTCCGACGGCAGACAGCATCGTGCTTGGCGTGGCCGTGGCGCTGAGCTCGACGGCGGTGGCGATGATGTCCTTCCAGGATTTGGGTCAGCAGAACAACCCGGGCGCGCGGGCGAGCTTGGGCATCGCCCTGTTTCAGGATATCCTGGTGATCGTTTTTTTCCTTCTGATGCCCGCGATTTATGGTCAGGGCGAAGGCGGGGTGGCGGGGCAAATTGGCGTGGCCCTCCTCAAAGGCGGGCTGTTCCTCGCCGGAGCCTGGTTGCTGGGCAGGTATGGTCTGACGCCGCTGTTGCATGCCGTTGCGAAGACCCGCAGCCGCGAGTTGTTCACTCTGACTGTTATCGCACTTTGCGCCGGGGTCGCCTTTGCGGGTGGTGCATTGAATCTCTCGCTGGCGCTAGGAGCCTTCGCCGCCGGGTTGGTGGTCAGCGAGTCGATTTACAGCCATCGTATTCTATCAGACATCCTGCCTTTCAAGGATCTGTTCCTGGCGATCTTTTTCATATCAGTCGGCTTGCTGATCGATGTTTCGGTGATCGCTTCGGACTCCGTTCGCATTGTGTTAGGCAGCATCTTGATTTTAGTTTTGAAAGGAGTGATCGTTTTCGGGGTCCTGAAGTGGCTCAAACTGCCCGGGCGTTCCGCGCTGCTCGCTGCGGGCAGCCTCGCAAGCACGGGGGAATTCTCGCTGGTGCTGATTGGCAAGGCCGGCGGCTATCGGCCGTTTGATCCAGGCACCGAGCAGATGCTTTTGATCTGTACGGCGATGACAATGGCGGTGGTGCCGACCTTGATGCGCAGCGCCGGACCTGTCGGAAAATGGTTGGAGAAAAGAGGCCTGTTAGCGGCCCACAAGCCTTCGCCGGATTCCATGAAGCCAACTCAGACGATCAAGGAGATTTCCGATCATGCGATCATCTGCGGCTACGGACCGGTGGGTAAATCGCTCAACGAAGCCCTGAAACGCTGCGGGGTGCGCACGCTGGTTCTTGAGTTGAATTCGGAAACGGTGCGAATTCTAAAAAAGCAAGGGCAGCCGGTGCTGTTCGCCGATTCCACCCATCCCGAAGCTCTCGATCTTGCTGGAATCCAGCGCGCCCGTTTGGTCGCCTTCACCTTTCCATCGGTGAACGCGACTTGTGCCGCGGTCCCTTTGGTGCGCGAGCGGAATGCCGGTATCTACATTTTTGGGCGGGCTAAATTCATGCCTGACGTCACCCGGTTGAGGGAACTCGGAGTGCAGGTCATTCACGATGAACGCGAGACCGCCGTGGCCATGGTCAGGGCTGCCATTTCCTCTTATGAACGTGGGGACATCGATCCTGAGCAGGTCGTGCACGAATCCATGGAAGAAGCATGAAAATCCCGTGAGCAGAATTTTTTGTTCGGGTTTCGCCCGGCGCTTCCGCTAAGAAGCCTGGCGTGGCACTGCTCTTGGCAATCGAATCTTCCTGTGATGAAACTGCGGTCGCGATCGTGCGCGGCTTCGCTGGCGTGGCGACTGAAGTCCTCGCATCGGAAATTTCCTCGCAGATCGCGCTCCACCGCGAACACGGCGGCGTCGTTCCCGAGTTGGCCTCGCGGAATCACTCGCTGCATCTACGCGGTCTCGTTGAAAAAGCGCTCGATGATGCGGGTGTGCTGATGGCGGACATCGATGCGTTCGCTGCCACTACCGGCCCCGGTTTGGCCTCATCCTTGTTGATCGGCAGCACTGCCGCAAAAGGAATGGCATGCGCCACTGGCAAGCCGTTTCTCGGGATCAACCACCTCGAAGGCCACTTGCTTTCGCCGTTCCTCTCGCAGACTTCAGTGCCTCCGCACGTCGCGCTGATCGTTTCCGGCGGGCACACGCTGCTGTTGGACGTCGAGGGTCCGGGGCGCTATCACAAACTCGGCGGCACGCGCGACGACGCGGCGGGGGAGGCCTATGACAAGGTTGGGAAAATGTTAGGTCTGCCCTATCCCGGCGGCCCGGAAATTGAAAAGGTCGCGCGCGGCGGGAATCCGCAAGCCTATGATTTTCCGCGCTCGATGTTGCACGATCCGCATTTGGATTTTTCCTTCTCCGGCTTGAAAACCGCGGTGCTTTACACGCTCCAGCGCGAGGCTGGCTCGTTTTCGCTGCCGGATCTCGCCGCATCTTTCCAACAGGCGGTGATCGAGATCCTGGTCAAAAAGACCTTGCGCGCCGCGAAACTGACAGGCCGCACGCGGATTGCTCTATCAGGTGGCGTCAGTCTGAATCTTGCCCTGCGGGAAGCCTTGCGCGACGCCTGCGAGCGGGAAGGTTTCGAAATCTCGGTGGCTTCTCCCGCGTTCTGCGCGGACAATGCAGCCATGATCGCTTTTGCCGCGTTGCTGCGGTATCTCGCGGGTGAGAGTTCGCCCCTCGAAGCGGACATTCACCCGAATTTGCCGCTGGTCTAAAACCCCCGCTTGTGGTTGAAAAACTCCCTCAGATGAATTATCGCACACTGGTCTTCGATTTCGACGGCACCATCGCTGACACGCTCGGCGAGACGCGCCGGATCTTCAATCAAATCGCCCCCGATTATGGGATCCGGCAGGTTGATGAGCATGAGCTGGCGGAGCTCCGGCATCTTTCGCTCAAGGAGCTTTTGGATCACCTGAACATCCCGAAACGCCGGGTCCCGGCGTTGATCACGCGCGGCACCGGCATGATGCGTGGCAATATCACCCAACTGCAATTGATTGATGGTATTGGCGAGGTTCTCGTCGAGCTCCGCCGCCACGTGGACAGCTTCGGCATCCTCACATCGAACGCCACCGCCAACGTCGATCTATTTCTCAAAACCCACGGCCTGCGCGAACAATTCGACTTCATTTCCTCCACCTCCAAGCTCACCGGCAAGTCCAAGCACCTCAAGGCGATCCGCAAAACCTTCTCACTCCAACCCGGCGAGATGCTCTATATTGGCGATGAACTCCGCGACGTGAAAGCCTCTCAAAAAGCCGGAATCCCGGTCGCCGCCGTCACCTGGGGCTTCAATTCCCGGGCATCGCTGGCCGCTTCGGAGCCGGATTACCTGTTTGATCTGCCGGCGGATTTCCTGCGCCTCATCCCGGTGCGTTGAGAAAGATTCTAAGAAATCGCCGCGCGGTGCTTTACCGTGGATTGACACCCAGGCGGGCTGCTGAGCAAGTTCGTGCATGTCCGACGAGAAATCGCCAATAGAAAATTCTGTGGCCGTGGAAACTGACGAGGCGGTCGCGTCGAAAGCGTCCCCCAAGATCCCGATGCCGCCGGCGGCCGCTTTGATTTTCGTGATCATGGCGCTGCTCGGAGTTTTGATCGTGGTGGCGATTCGCGGCGTCATTTCCGGCCAACCGTCCGTCAGAGCCGAAGACATCAGCAATCTGCAAGCGGAGGTGAACGCCCGCCGTAATGAATTGAACCGCCAGCGCATCGCCATGGGGCTCGCACCGCTTGAGGGGACCTCAGAACCCATCGATGCGATCGCCAATCGTCTGAAGGCCGATGCCGACACCTTGGTCGCTTTGGCGGCCCGGTTTCAAGAAATGCTTGCCGAAAAGGACTCGGAAATCACCGCCAAGAATGCCGAGTGGCTGCGTGCCGAGCAACTTCGCCAAACACTCGCATCCGAAAACTCGCGCCTCCAAGCCGAGCTCGGCCGCGCACTCGCCGCCGGATCGGATGGAGACCGCTTGCGCTCCGACCTCGGCAATCTAAAATCCCAGCGAGATGCCCTCGCCGATGAGCTCAATGCGACTTTGGAAAAGCTCAAAACTGTGTCTGCCGGCGTGTCTGAAGAGGATTACGAGGTTCTCGAACGCCAGCTCGAGGAAGCGCTCCGCGCCAAGGATTTCTTCGAAGCCCGAGTGAAGCAGCTAGAAGGCGATCTATCCAAGGCCAAACTCTTTGCCAGCTCCGAAAACGAACTGCTACCGGCTGCTGTGCAGCTTTTCCGCAGCCTCCGCGAGCTTGAGGGTCGCCCGGATTCCGAGCTCACCACCTCCTACAGCAATCTCGGCGTCGAGCTCGGGGCCAGCGTGCTTCACACCCTGCCATTCGCCACCGGCTCCGCCGGTCTAACACCGGCTGATGAGGAATTGATTCGCGGGCTCGTCAACGAGCTTCCTGAAGGGGATCTATTGTTCGTCGTCGGATACGCTTCGGAAACCGGCAATGAGGATGGCAATCGCAAATTGTCATCAGACCGCGCCACCTCCGTCGCTGAGTTGTATTCCTCCTTGAAGCGCCCTACGCAGCTCGTCCAAGCCGTCTATCTCGGTCAGACCGACCGTTTCAGCAGCCGCATTCCGGAGCGCAATCAGCTCTGCGAAATCTGGCGCATTCGGAAAAAGTAATTCAGCGCCACAGCTCGCAAGCGTGCGCTGCAAACCCGGCACCGAAGGCTGTTAGCCACAGTCGCCGGTCGCCATCGCGGGCCTCGGCCAGCCTGCGCTCCAGCGCGAAAAGCACAGCGGGGCTACTCATGTTGCCATGATCCCGCAACACTTCGCGGGTTTCTGTTAGCTTGAACGGCAGCACGCCTTCGAGCGCCTCCACCACATCGCGCCCGCCCGAATGCGCCAGCACCTGCTCCGGCTCGCCCGTGCGTTTGGCGAACAACCCGGCCACTGCCTCCGCCGCCAGCATCGGCACCGCGCGGTGCAGTTGATTTTTCAATTTTCCAGCCGAATTCACAAACCGGATCTTCTCCCGCTCTTTCGGCCGGTGGGTGGTCGTGAAATGTCCTGCCTGCCAATCTCCCCCGGCTCCATCACTCGTCCAAATCGCCGCCGCGGCACCGTCGCCGAACAGGCACAGGCTGATCAATACCCCCGGATCATCATCTGCGAAAAACGCGGCCGAGCAGATTTCCACCGCCACCGTCGCCACCACTGCGCCCGGATTCGCTGCTAGATATCCCTGCGCCGCACGCATCATCGGAATCGCCGCGCCACATCCGAGCCCGACCATGTCTGCTAGAAAAACATCATCGCGCATCCCCAGCCGCTCCGCCACATGGCTCGTCACACCGGGGCAGAGATAGCCGGTGCAGGTGCAGAGGAAGAGCGCGTCCACCTCCGCCGCCACCCGCCCGGATTTTTGCAGCGCCTCCAACAGCGCCCGGCCCGCAAGGGGAGGGGCCTCGCGTTCGAAATTTTGATTCAGATCCTCCGCACCGTGGTGAAATGCCGCGCCGATCGTATCCACCGCTAGGTTCCGCCGCTCGATCCCCGAGGTGCCGTTTGCCAGGATTTTCTCCAGCAGCGATGCCGATCTCGGCTTCAGGGTTTCCAACAGATCGCCTTCAAGCATCGCCTGCCAGCAGGCTCCCTGGGTGAATGAATTCGGTGGCACAGCGGTGGCGATGGAGCGGAGATACATGATGAAATATTTGGAAATCTAGCGAATCAGCGCAAGCATCGGCTGGAATGGCAATAGACGTGCGGACGCCATGCATTGCAACAGCGACCTGCCACCGGGCTCCAACAAAACCTGATGCAAAACGCCCGCCACCGCCAGCCGCCGTTTGAATTTCCGCTGCAGCGCCGCGCGCACGGTGTTCGCCGCATCTTGCCAGGAAGTTTCTCCACGCGACCACGAGACCAGCGGCCCGGTGGCGCATTCTGCCGCTTGGAATGCCATCGACATTCCGTTGCCTGTGAAAGGCGGAATCATACTTTCTGCGTCGCCCAGCGTGAGCACTCCCGGCATCGGTGGCTGCCGCCCGAGCTCGAATCCAGCCACCGCGGAGAACGATCCCGCGCGCCACTCGCATTGCCGCAGCGCGGCCGCGAGTTGCGGATTCCCGCCCTCATCCAGATACGCTGCCAACAAACCCGCGCCCTCCGCCTTGATTGTCCGGTCCAGCCGGAACAGCCCACATACATTCGTCCAGCCCTCTTCCACTCCCGCCAGTCCGGCGTAGCCATTGCTACCCGCGTGCATCTCCAAATCCGCCGTCTGCGGCAAATCCCGGATATGCCCCTTGAGCCCGATCCATGATCCCTGGCGCGCCTTCCTGCCCGCCGCCCAGACGGATCCCTCGGACGGCCCCGGTCTCGCCCTCGCGCCCTCTCTAACATTTCCTCCCAGGTCCTCGACCCTCCGCCTCAGCCGCTCATCCAGCAGATACCGGGAAATCCCGTATGCCGGACAGGCGAAGGCATCGCGGTGGATCAACCTCCCACCCTGATACCAGCCCAGCGAGCTGTGCCGGTGCGCGTCTTCGAACAAATCCAGAATCCCCAGGGCGGTTAGAGTCTCTTCAGTCACTCCGGAAATAAACTCCCCGCACACCCGGTGGCGTGGGTAAAACCCGGCTTCCAGCACCGTCACCGGCACCTCATGGCGACGCAGCGCGGCGGCCAGCGACAATCCCGCCAAACCACCTCCGGCGATCGTGATTTCCTGCTTCAATGGCGGCAGGCTACCACGCGTCTCGCGCCGCGCCATGTGGAAGTTTCGCGGATCCGCCAGCGCCGCTTGTCCAGTCCGAGAAACCGTGCCATTTCACCCGCCGCGAATCCCGCCCGGATGCTCACATGCATGTCATGCCGCGTCACCCGGTTGACCCACGGATGCATCAACGCGCCTAACAAATGCGGCAGCCGGCTCCGGTCTGGCTCGTTGAAAACCAGCACTTCGAAGCTGTCCAACCACCGACCCAATGCCGCCAGCGCTTCACCCTCGAAGTGGTGCAAAAACAAATTTGCAATCAACACGCCGCCCTGCCCCGGGGCCGGCACCTCGAACAGATCGCCCTGATGCCAATTCACCTGCGGGTCCAAATCCACCGGACTCGGTGCCAGATCGTAAGCTGTCACCGGGGCCTTCGGAAACCGCCTTGCCAGCTTGCCGCTAAGCATTCCGTCACCCGCACCGATTTCGACGATGCCCTTTTCCGCCACTTCGGAAAACCCGCGCACCGCTGCAAGCACCCATCGGTCATTCCCCATCAGGAAATTGATGCGCCGCAAGTCCCGCCGGCTGCGCAAGGCCTCAGCATCATCCGCCGCCAGATGATCGAGAATTTCAGGAACCACGATACGTCTCATCGACGGCCACCTTAGCGAGCCCACCCGCCGTAGCAAAGATTTTAGAGTCGCCGGATGGATGGATCACACTGGAATATTCCCGCCACCGGTAGCAGGCTTGGCACTTGTCCGGCATCACTCCTGTTCTTGAAGGGGCCAGATGGTCAAGGTGGCGTCGCATTGATCGGCCTCATGATGTAAATTCACTTGCACATGGGGGCTCGTGGGCGGAGACATAATGGACCAACGTCGGTGTGATGCTGTTCGTTTCCCATTGCCATGATCCTCGCTGCCAGCTGCCAATTGACTTACCAAACCATCGCGGATGTCGCGGTGATCTTTATGTTGCGGCCGCGCAGTGGTGACGCACAGGTGGTGCAGCACCAAGAGTTTTTACTGACGCCGCAGGTGCCGGTGTCGGAGTTCACCGATGTTTATGGAAATCTTTGCCAGCGTATCATCATGCCGGCGGGTGAGTTCCATGTCTCGGTGCAATACCGGGTTGAGGTGGCGGATATCATCGACGTCAATCCGGATGCGCCCTTGACGCCGGTGGAACTGCTGCCGACGGATGTGATCCAATTTCTGCTGCCAAGCCGTTACTGCCAATCCGATCGATTGTCGGATCTGGCAAAGTCGATTGTGGGCAATTTGCCGCCAAACTATCAGCAGGCGCAGGCGATCCACGATTGGGTGCAGCGGGAAATCCGCTATGTCATGGAATCCAGCGATGCATCCACTTCGGCGTTGGAAACGCTCGAATCTCGCTGCGGGGTTTGTCGGGATTTCGCACACTTGGGCATCACCTTATGCCGGGCGATGAGCATCCCTGCGCGGATGGTGGTGGGATTTCTCTACGAGTTGGAGCCAATGGATCTGCATGCGTGGTTCGAGGCTTTTATCGGTGGGCGCTGGTATACCTTCGATGCCACCCAGGCGCAGACCAGGGGGAACCGGATCGTGATTGCTTACGGCAGGGATGCGGCGGATGTGGCGCTGGCCACTATTTTCGGTGATTTTTCGCTCGCCAGCATGCAGGTGACGGTAACGCCAGGGGTGACTTCCTGAGATCATGGCACAAAAAAGCCCGGCATGTCGGGAAGACAGCCGGGCGTGGAGACCAAGACTTACTTGGCGGACACTGGTGCTGGTGCTGGTGCTGGTGCTGGTGCTGCCGATGGGCAGCACGAAGCAGCAAGGAAGGAAGCAACAGCGGCGACGATGATCAATTTTGCGATTTTCATGGTTGTGTAGGTGGTTGGTTGCATCTCAATCCGCGCAACTTGCGCGAACTGATGTCCCCAAGTTAACAGTCTGGTTTTCAGTGGCAAGCCCGTATTATGGGGTGGATAGATTGCTTGCACACGGGATGAAAGCGACTTTGATCGGGGGGCAGCACCATGAATAAACCACCCGTCCGGATCCTGTCTTTCCTGCTCAGTGCAATCGTCTGGTTGGTTTTATTGCCGGGAGTGGCGTGGGTAGCGGGAGCGCTGTGGTTTGATTTTCCCTGGACGGGAGCACGCAAGGCGGCCGCGGTGGTTTATCCCCTTGGCGTGCTGGCGGTGGCGGTTTTCGTCAAGCCGCGGTGGCGGGCGAAACTGGGCATTGTGATTTCCATCATGGGGGTCTTGATCTGGTGGCTTGCGCTCTTGCCGAAGCAGTATCGGGATTGGAAACCGGAGGTGGCTATGACGCCTTTTGCCACGGTGGACGGCGACTTGGTCACGATCGAAAACGTCCGCAACAATGACTATCGCACCAAGATGGATTTTACCACCCGTTACGAGACTCGCCGCTACGATTTAAAGAATCTGCGGGGAGTGGACATTTTTATCAACTTCTGGGGATCTCCCCACATGGCCCATCCGATCGTTTCCTTCGACTTTGGCAATGACGGGCGGGTCTGCTTCAGTATCGAGACCCGGATGGAAAAGGGGGAGTCCTACTCGGCGATTGGCGGGCTCTATCGGCGGTTCGAACTCACCTATGTCGTCGCCGACGAGCGCGATTTGATCCGGCTTCGCTCGAACTATCGCGAAGGCGAGGATGTCTATCTCTATCGCCTGAAGGCAGCGAATCCGAAGGGGAGCTTCATGGAATACGTCCGCACGATCAACGAACTTAACGTGACACCGCGCTGGTACAATGCCATCACGAACAACTGCACCACGGCGATCCGCCATCAGGTCGCCGTCACCGGGCGGCAACCGTGGGATTGGCGGATGTTGGTCAATGGCTACGGTGATGAAATGCTTTACGAAAGAGGCGGCATCGACACCTCATTGCCATTCGCCGAGTTGAAAAAAGTTGCCCACGTCAACGTGCGGGCGAGTGCCGCCCATGATGCACCGGATTTTTCCGATCGGATTCGTGAGGGAATCCCGGGGATGAAATGATGATGTGAAGAGCGGATACCACGAATCATTGGCTTTCCATGGGCTTGGCGATTCGGAATGATAGCGCCGCGGCCTTTGAGGCTACGCCAAAGACCGCAGAATCGCGGCAGGCAAGACGCCGCAGAGTTTCTGCCGAGACGCCGCGATTGATTAAAGCAACTGGAGCAAATGACTTCGAGAAGCTCCACCGGCCTTGAATGGTCAAACCTACAGCCAATGAATTCGCCGGACGCCTGTTGGTTCCATTTGAGATCTTGACGGATTGCTCCGGGAAAATGCTTTCGACCATCGACTGAGTAGTATGAACGGAATGTTGTCGGAAAGGAAGAAGATGGATCCCTGTGCCGCGCTTTATTTTGCAATCGGCTAATCCACAAAACGAGCCTGATTTACGCGGCACAGGGAAATTTTCTGCATCTTCCTGGGGGAAGGGGGGATGTGTTTGGGAGAATGGGGGGGGAATTATTTGCCGCGGTTTTCCTCTTCTTCCCGAAGGTGTTCGAGCGGGGCGGGGGCTTCTTGGAGGGTTTCTTCATCGTTGGGTCCCTGACTGCTGAGGCGGACGGCGGTCATTTTGCGGCTGAGCGCACTCTTGGAGGCCGCGTAGGACTCGTCGGTTACGGCAAAATTGACGGGGTTCCCGGAGTGGATACTCATTTTTCCGGCGGTGGCGATGGCGTCTTGGTTCGCGCCGAGGAAAAGGAACTGCCAACGGTATTTTTCTGTCTGATGGCGGATGCGTTTGGCGATGTCCTGCCAGGTGTGGCGATGGGATGCGTATTGAACATCGAACAAGACGACGGTGAAAAGTGTTGCGCCGGGGGCTCGTGTTGTTCGCGCAGCAGGCGGTTGAAGCCGCTGATGGCCGGCTCGACCATTTCCTGCATGGAACCCGAGCTGTCGAGAATGAAGGCGATTTCGGTGAGGTGCTTTGTCATAACGCCCACACTCTGACAGCCGGGGTGGGACAAATGGGGGGGCAGCCTCAAAAAAAGTTAAAATATTTTCTGCGACGGCGGATCAGTGTTTCAAATCGAGCCGGGGCGGCAGAACGTCACGCGCGGCTGCCGTCAGAATCAGGGCGATGCCGCCAAGTTCGAAAAACCCATTCATCTTCATGCCCGAGACCGTCGTGTTGAGCATGGCCTCGATGTGGTGGAAGGTGATCACGCGGATAACGATGAAGGTTAGCAGAAAGCCCAGCCCGGCGGCTAACAGGATGTGCTCCCGCCAGAAACTACGAAACTTCCAAGCCAGCAGCGAGACCGAGAATCCGGAGGCTGCTAGAACGCCCAGGACGAACCATTTCTGAAATTCGCGCCGATTTTCATACCACCCTTGTTGGTGGGAGATAACTCGGCCGATATCGGTCAGCAACGTTTGCAGATCCAGTTGTTTGTTGAGGCCCAGCAGTACCATCAGCATGGCGACGAGCAGCCAAAGAAGCTGGCCGCTGCGCTTTGCATCAAGGCTTTTGGAATTCCCCGCCCGGGCCGCGGCGAGTAGTGCTCCGACGGCACCGAATCCGTAGGCGGCTACGGTGAACCAACCCATCATCGTGGGATCGCCGATGCGCGGTCGCCATAGGATTTGGTGGATGAGATCCACGGGGTTAATTTAGAGCAGGGCGTTTTGCCAGATTTCAGGTTTGAAACCGGTCAGGACCTTTCCATCCATGATCAGGAAAGGGCGCTTCACGAGGTTGCCGTTTTCCGCGAGCAGGGCGATGGCTTCCTCCTCGCTGAGCGTGGATAGGCGGCTTTTCATCCCGAGATCGCGGTAATCGGTGCCCGAGGTGTTGAAGAGGCGGCGGAGATCGCCGCTGAAGTATTTCACGGCGGTGCGAAGCTCGGTGGTGCTGGGCGGCGTTTCGCGGATGGCTTTTTCCTCATATTCCAAGCCGTGGTCATCGAGCCATTTGAGAGCCTTGCGGCAGGTGTTGCAGTTTCCGTAAGCGTAAATCGTTCGCATTGACTGATCCTTGCTTCAGCAACGGGATTGTGCAAGGTTCTCCGTCTATTGATGAAACATGCCTTGCTTAAAATGATCCGTGCGGAACTGCGGCAGCGGTTGGAACGCCTGTCAAAAGCCGCCTTCGAGGCGCACGCCGCCGCCACCGACCCGGGAAGCAAGGCGGAGGGGAAATACGACACGCGCAGCCTCGAAGCGTCTTATTTGGCGGCCGGTCAGGCGCGCCAAGTGGACGAACTCGCGGAAGCGGTGAGGATTTTTGAAACCCTCAAGCTGCCGGATTTCGCGATGGAGGACGCCATCGACGCCGGGGCGTTCGTCGAGGTGGAGTTGAATGGCGAGACGACGTTTTTCCTGCTTGCGCCGGCGGCGGGTGGTCTGGTGATTGATTGCGAAGGCCTCGAAATCACCCTGCTGACTCCGGCGAGCGGGCTTTATCGCAAGCTGCTGGGAATGCGTCTCGGTGAGGCGCTGGGCGATCCGGCGCTGCGGGTGACGGAGTTGAGTTGAGTTCAGTCGGCTGGGTGGGTGCGGGCCTCAGGGAGTCAGACGAAATAAAACCGTCGAAGCTGCGTGTGCGGCACCTTGGACTGCTACAGCAGGCTGTAGCTTTGGGCAATCCAGCCTGCTGCGAGCCTGGCGGCATTGGCGCGGGGAAAAGCCCGATGAGACCTTGGCTTGCCCCGCTCGCAGCAGGCTGCATGGAGGAAGGCGGCAGCAGGCTGACGCAGTCCACGGACTCCGTCTGGAATCCGACCTTAACGCTCGTCTATTTCTGACCGTGACGGATAAGTCACCACGAATCGGACGAATCTAACCAATATGGATTTTTTGCTCGGCATCACGTGGCATCCGCGTGGCATCACGCGGTGACGGCGCTGCGGTCGTCGTTGAGGCCGGACTTTTCGATGAAGTAGTCGTAGCCGCCAGTGTAGCGGGTGACGGTGCCGTTGTTCACGTGGAGAGTGGTTTCCGCCAGCGTGCGGATGAAGTGCACGTCGTGGGAAATGAATACCAGGGTGCCTTCATAGTTTTTCAAAGCCTGCACCAGCGAGTCAATCGAAAGGATGTCCAAGTGGGTGGTTGGCTCGTCCATGAGCAGCAGGTTCGGCGGATCGACGAGGAACTTGACGAGGTTGAGGCGGGATTTTTCACCACCTGATAGAATCCCGCAGCGTTTTTCGACATCGGTGCGGCGGAAGAGGAAGGAGCCGAGAATCGAGCGCGCTTCCTCCTCGCGGAGGGTGGTGCAGGCGGCGAGCACCTCTTCAAGAACGGTGTTGTTCTCGTTGAGCGATTCGGCGCGGTGCTGCGAGTAGTAGCCAATCTTGGTGGCGTAGCCGGGTTCACGCTTGCCGCCGTCGATCGGGATCACACCGGCCAGGATTTTGATGAGGGTGGATTTGCCCGCACCGTTGGGGCCGACGAGCACGATGCGGTCGCCGCGCTCGATGGTGAGGTCGAGATCCTTGTAAATGCGCTTCTCGCCGTAGGCTTGGCCCACTTTGTTGAGCTCGATGACTTTTTGGTTGGAGCGTGGCGGCTGGGGAAAATTGAACTTGAACGGCTTCCGCGGGGTCCGTGGTTTTTCGATGCGCACGAGCTTTTCGAGGGTCTTGATCCGCGACTGGACTTGGGCGGCCTTGGAGCCGACTTGGCGGAAGCGATCGATGAATTCCTGAACGTGCTCGATTTCTTTTTGCTGGTTGCGATAGGCTTGGACCTGCTGGTCGTAGCGTTTTTCGCGCTGATCGAGGAAAGCGGTGTAGTTGCCGGTGTAGGAAATGAGCGCCGCAGCGTCGGGATCGATTTCAACGACGGTCTCGATGATTGAATCCATGAAATCACGATCGTGGGAAATCATCAGGATTGCGCCGGAGTAATTCAGCAAATAGCGCTGAAGCCAGAGCAGCGAAAGCAAGTCGAGGTGGTTCGTCGGCTCGTCAAGCATGAGCAGGTCCGGCTCCATCACCAGCAGCCGGGCGAGGTGGGCGCGCATCACCCAGCCGCCGGAATACTCGCGGGCGGGTTTGTTGAAATCGTCGCTCTTGAAGCCGAGTCCGTGCAGGATTTTTTTCGCCTTGGGCTCTAATTGATAACCGTTAAGGGCGGTGAATTGGTCCTGCGCGTGGGCGAAATCCGGGTGCGAGAGGTCGCCGGTATGTTCGTGTTCGCGGATGGTGCGCAGCAGGCCGATCATTTCGGGGGTCACGCCCATGGCGATTTCAATGATCGTCTCATCGGTGGGCTCGCCCGCCTCCTGGGGGAGGTATCCGGTGATGGCGTATTCGTCGCGCTCGATTTTCCCTTCGTCGGGTGAATCCTCGTCGAGGATCATGCGGAACAGCGTGGATTTTCCGGCACCATTCGGGCCGACGAGGGCGACGCGCTCGCCCCAGTTGATGGACATTTCGGCTTCGCGGAGGAGCGTGCGACCGCCGAGAGTTTTCGTAAGCTTGTGAATCGTGAGCACGCGCGGGATGTAATGGAGGATGGGGCAGGGGGCAAGGATTTCGGCAGGAACCGGGTTTTATAAGGAAAAGTTAAGCAAATGCCTGCTATTGACCTTGACGAAACAGGGGCTGGGCGGGCTTCATAGCGCAACACAATAATCCGCATGCGATTCCCAACCAATCCCTCCTCACTCATGCCGCGCGGCGTGGGGCAATTCGCCGCTCTCACATCCTTGGCCGTGATTTCCCTAGCAGGCACCCTTTATGCGCAGGATTTCGAAGGAAAAAACATTTCTGAAGTCGCCATTCGTTACAATGGCGCGAAAACGGTGGACGAAGCGCGCTTGCGCAACCTGATGGCGTCCAAGGCCGGCTCTGCTTATCGTGCGGAGAGCTTGGACCAGGACATCAAGGCGCTTTACGAGTCGGGTTTGGTGGATGATGTCCGCTTCCTTGCAGAGCCCGCGGGCGGCAGTGTGAAATTGATTGCGGAAGTGAGCACTCGTCCCGGCCTCGGCGGTGTCGGATTTGTGGGTAACACCATTTTCTCCGATCAAAAGCTCGCCAAGGAATCCAAAATGAAAGCCGGTGGAGCGCTCAGCGATGAGCAGATTCTCGAAGCCCGCCGCAACATTGAAACATACTATCAGGGGTACGGTTATCCCGATGTCACCGTCACTCACCGCACCCAGGCAACCGGTCAGCCCGGATTATCGGATCTGATTTTTGTCATCGACGAGGGTGCCAAGAACGAGATTCGCAAGATTCGTTTTGAAGGCAACACCGCCTTCACCGATCCCGAACTCCGCAAGGAGATGAAGGTGAAGGAAAAAGGCTGGTTCTCGTGGTTGACCAAATCCGGACGTTTTGAGTCGGACGAATTGGACACCGATCTGGATGCCATTCTCGACTACTATCGCAGCAAGGGCTACCTGCGCGCCAGCAGTCCCGGCATGCGCCGCGATCCCGTGGGTGATGGCCGGGTGGATCTGGTGATTCCGATCAACGAAGGCGAAAAATACACCGTCGAGGGTGTCGGCTTCGGGAAAATGACGGTCTTCAAGCCCGAGGAGCTTTATCCCGCACTCACTCTGAATGGCAATGATGCCTACTCTTCCAAAAAGATGCGCGCGGACATCACCATGATCCGCAGCTACTACGGCTCGCGTGGCTACGCCGACGCCTTGGTCACCCCGGACATTCGCGATGCCGGACCTAACCGCGTCAGCATCACTTACCGGATCACCGAAGGCTCCCGCTTCCGCGTCGGCCGCGTCAACATCGAGGGCAACACCAAGACCAAGGACAAGGTCATCCGCCGGGAAATCCCGCTTAAACCCGGCGATCAGTTCAACTCAGTGGAACTCGACACCACCAAGTCCCGCCTCGATAACCTTCAATACTTCAGCGACGTGCAGGTCACTGGTTCGCCAGGCGGCTCCGGCTACCGCGACGTCAATGTGCTCGTCGAAGAAAAGGCCACCGGCTCCGTCGGCGTCGGCCTTGGATTCAGCTCCATCGACAGCATCGTCGGTTTTGTAACCCTTGAGCAGGCCAATTTTGATTTGTTCAACCCTTGGAACTTCACCGGCGGTGGCCAGCGTTTCGCGATGAGCCTGCGCGCCGGTTCCGAGCGCTCCGAGTTTAGCATGTCGCTCACCGAGCCTTGGTTCATGGACCAGCAGCTCTCACTGGGTGGCGAGGTGTTTTACAAACAGTCCAACTACTTCAGCGACTACTACGAGCAAACCAACGTCGGTGCTGCCATCTCTCTCAGGAAACCCCTCGGACCGAAAAGCTCCATCAAGGGTGAGTATCGTCTGGAGCAAGTCACCATCGATTCCGAAGTGAGTGAAAATGATTACGTCAATCGGAACTTCCCAGGCGACAATGGTGATAACTCCGAGTTGTCTGAAGAAAACATCGGTGGCGACTTCCTGCGCAGCGCGCTCACCGCGAGTTACATCTACGACACCCGCGACAGTGTGATCCAAGCGCGAAACGGCCACAAAATCGACGTCGGTGCCACACTCGCAGGTGGATTCATCGGCGGCGACGTCGATATCTTCACCCTATCCGCCCAAGGCCAGAAATATTGGAACCTGAAATGGGATTCCATTCTCTCGGTCAACGGCGAACTGGCCTTCGTGGACAATATCAACGATGGTGAAGTGCCCATCTTCGACCGCATGTTCCTGGGTGGCGGTCGCACGCTCCGCGGCTTCGAGTTCCGTGACGTCGGACCTCGTGATGACGATTACACGAATGAGGTCTTTGGCGGAAATTCACTCGGCTATGTGACGCTTGAATACACCGTGCCGATCATTGAAACCGTTCGCGCGGCTGTCTTCTCGGACACCGGCTTCGTCAATGCCGACAGCTGGGACCTCAGCGCGAACGAACTCTACAGCGACATCGGTGTCGGCATCCGCCTGAAGCTGCCCATCAGCCCGCTACCACTCGCCCTCGACTACGCCATCCCGGTTTCATCTCCGGATTCGGAAGCGGACAAGGGCGGCCAGTTCAACTTCTCGCTTCAGTATAGCTACTGATCGCAGCTGTTAGTAAAACTTCCAAACCGGCCTCCGTTCTGCGGACGGCCGGTTTTTTTGTGACTCGCCAGATTCTCCTGAAATGAACTGGAGGGTCGTGCCTCAGGCCGCCCGCGAGGAACTCGGTGTCTCCGCCTACATCGATCTGCCTATCACGCTCAACACTGCGCAGGAAATCTGGGAGAAGCGCGAGCCATCACCACACCCGCTTCACCCCATAGTGATCAAACCGCTCATCCGAACCGATCACCGCAAGGCCACCGTTCAGCGCCTGCGCGATGAGCATCCGGTCAAACGGATCTTTATGATGAAACGGCAGACTTTCAATTAACTTGCAGTGAACTTGGCTGATTCCAACACATGCGACACCCTGTTCCTTGAAGCCCTCCACAATCCTGCGGTCCCAATCATCCGGATGCACCAGATCTTCAAATCCTCCCTTGGACATCTTGATCCCGATTTCCCAAAGAGTGACGATTGAATAAAATAAGGGAGGCCGA
>JBBECN010000179.1:15327-17466 GCA_040881795.1 Akkermansiaceae bacterium | reverse complement strand
CCGAAGACCAGATCCGCGCCTCGATCAAGGGCCGCCGCATCGTTTTCCTTTGCACCGGCCTCGGCGGTGGCACTGGATCCGGTGCCGCACCCATCGTCACGCGGATCGCTCGCGAAGAAGGCGCATTCGTCGTCGTTTTCGCCACCATGCCCTTCGCTTTCGAGGGCCGCCGCCGTCGCGAGCAGGCGGAAACGGCACTCAACGAACTCGCCGTGCTCTCGAACGCACTTGTCACTTTTGACAACAACCGCATGGGCGAGTTGGTGCTCGCCAAACAAGGCATCCACGAAGCCTTCGCCGCCGCCGACCACATGATTTGCGAATCGATCAAAGCGGTGATCCGTTTGGTCATCCGCCCCGGCCTGATCAATGTCGGCCTCGACGATTTGATGAGCGCGTTGCGAACGAACCGTTCCCGCTGCCTCTTCGGATCCGGCATCGCCGATGGCAAGGACCGCGCCACCAAGGCGCTGCGCAATGCCCTCAACAGCCCGCTGCTCGATCAGGGGTCGCTGCTCAAGGAAGCCCAAACCGTGCTGGTCCATCTATCAGGCGGCGAGAACCTCACGCTTTTTGAAATCGAGCTGCTGATGCAGCGGTTGCAGAAATTTGTGCCTGAAAAAGCCCACGTGCTCTTCGGCGCCGCCATCGATCCCGCAATGGGCGACTCGCTTTCCATCACGCTGATCAGCGCCCTGCCGGAAGACTCGCTGGCAATGGCACCGCGTGAATCGCTCAGCCACAGTTCGCCCGAGAATGCGCTTCTCGACCCGAGCCAAGGTTTCACCCCTCCCGCCCAGAATGCCCCGGTTTCTGTCGCGCCTCCCGAGCCTGAAAAAGTTGAAGCGAAGCCTGCCCCCGAGCCCGCGCTGCCGGTGAAAGCCGCGGTGGAACCTGCGCTCTCCCTCGAACTGAATCCAGCCCCGAAACCCGCGTCTGTCGAAGCCACTCCGGTTTCATCGCTCTCGAAATTCCGCCGCGCCGCGACCCATATAGCAGCTGCGGCGGTCCCGTCGTTGTTTGAGGACGACCGCCCGTTTGCAGAGCCAGATGTTGCGGCCAAGCCCAAATTCGAGGAGCCCGTGGAAGCGGAACTCGACGCATTCCGCTTCACCGAACCCGCCGCAGCCGAGCCGGAAATCATCGATGAAGAACCGGAAGTCCTGCAAGATTCGCCAGCAGCGGAAGAAGTCGTCACCGAGGAGGAAATTTCCGAGGAAACCGCCGGTGCAGCTGCGGAATACGTCGCCGCCGAGGAAGATCCCGAGCCGATCGAAGCGGTCGAGCCTGAGCCACCTTCACACTCCGGGTTCACGCCGTTGCCGAAGCGCAAAACCACCTTGGTCAACCGCTGGGGTTCGCCGAAAACCGTCGAGCCCACCCCATTTCCCGACGATATTGTGGACGATGACTTGTCTCCAGCAAGCACTCTGGAACCCACCCCGCCAGCGGAACCCGAACCGCCGAAACTCAAACTCGGAGTGAAGGCATCCGGCTCACAAAACGAGCTCTCATTGGATTCCGCCCCGCGCGGCCGTTTCGAAGGCGAGACGCCCAATGTCTTCGACGGCGAAGATCTCGACCTGCCCCCATTCCTGCGAAAAAAGAAATAAGCCCCCCTAACACTCAATCCCCTTCGATTTTGAAAGAGCATGAAATCCCCGGACACGTTGCCCTGTTAGATGGGTGTGGAAATCTGACCAAAATCGCTGTGGAAACCCAATGGAGCACGGCGGAAATCTATCTGCACGGCGCCCATGTCACCCACTTCCAGAAAATGGGCGAGCCGCCGTTGCTCTTCATGAGCCAAGCCAGCCGTTTCCAGGCCGACCAACCCATCCGCGGCGGCGTGCCCTTGATCTTCCCCTGGTTCGGCCCCCGCGAGGGACTTCCCGGTCACGGTCTCATCCGCACCGCCGAATGGACGCTGGAGGAAACTTCCGTTTACGGCGGCGGTAAGGTGATGCTGCGTTTCCGCCTGCCACCCATTGATTCGATGGATCTGGAATACGTCGTGCGTGTCGGTGAGACGCTCTCCATGGAGCTGAGCGTCACCCATACCGGTACCGGCGATGCGGTTTTTGAAACCTGCATGCACACCTATTTCCAAATTGGCGCGATCGACACCCTTTCCATCAC
>JBBECN010000179.1:0-15227 GCA_040881795.1 Akkermansiaceae bacterium | reverse complement strand
GCTTGGCATCGATTCCACGCCCGTGATTGGAATTGCCCGAGGGAAATGGGAGGCCTAGCATCCTGACTCAGATGGCACTTCACCCGCTTTTTCCACAATCTCCTTACGATCCGCTTTTCCCCGAGCATCGTTGGTTTCCAGCGGACGAGACACTGCGGGACACCGCCTACGAGAAATTGCTGCCGCCACTTGTTGCGAACATCCGTAAGGAAATCCACGCTTGGCGCGCATCCCGCTACGACGGCGCATCCCCCACCACCAAAGCCCTGCTTACCCATTGGTTCGAGACCGAGCATCTTCTTGAAAATGCCGACAACACTTCCTCGCTCTTCCGCTACTACTTCGCCCAGCGCGAAGCCGTGGAAACCGCCATCTGGCTTCACGAAGTCCGCGAGGCTCGCGATAGGTTCGACCTCATGCGCTTCGACGCCTCCGGTTCCGTCTCCGGGAAAATGTTTTCCGAAGCCTGGCCGCGCTACGTCTTAAAACTCGCCACCGGTGCAGGGAAAACCAAAGTCATTTCCCTGCTTATCGCTTGGTCTTGGTTCCACAAACTTTACGAAGCAAACTCCGCCCTCGCCCGGAATTTCCTGCTCATCGCCCCGAACATCATCGTCCTCGACCGACTCCGTGCCGACTTCGATGGCCTGAAAATTTTCTTCAACGATCCCATCCTCCCGGAAAACGGATTCGCCGGTCGCGATTGGCGGGACGACTTCCAGCTCACCCTCCACATCCAGGACGACGTCCGGATTCTCCGGCCCACGGGAAATCTTTTCCTAACGAACATCCACCGCGTCTTCCTTGGCGATTATATCGAACCATCGCTCGAAGACGATGACCTCCGCGACTATTTCCTCAACGACGCCTTCGGCCCACTCCCCACCGGCAAGACCACCGATTCCAAGACCGATCTCGGCGAAATCATCCGCGAGATCGAGGAACTCGCCATCTTCAACGACGAGGCCCACCACATCCACGACGAGCGCATGGCGTGGTTCCAGAACATCGAGGACATCCACCACAAGATGATCCAGCGCGATGGAAAACTCGCCCTCCAGATCGACGTCACCGCCACGCCGAAGCACAACAACGGCTCCATCTTCGTCCAGACCGTTTCCGACTATCCGCTCGTCGAGGCCATCCATCAGAACGTCGTCAAGCACCCGATCCTCCCCGACGCCGCCAGCCGCGCGAAGCTCCGCGAGCACAAGGCCGTCATGTTTCCCGAGAAATACGCGGACTACCTGAAACTCGGCGTCGAAGAGTGGCGCAAGAGTTACGACGAACACGAGAAACTTGGCAAAAAAGCCGTGCTCTTCGTCATGGTCGATGACACGAAAAACTGCGACGACGTCGGCGAGCACCTCCAGAAAATCTGCCCCGAACTCGAAGGCAAAGTCCTCGTCATCCACACCAAAAACAACGGCGATATCTCCGAAGCCTCGTCCGGGAAAAACAAGGAAGAGCTCGAACTCCTCCGCAAGCAGTCCAACGAGATCGACTCCTGGAACTCGCCCTACAAGGCCATCGTCTCCGTGCTCATGCTCAAGGAAGGCTGGGACGTTAGAAACGTCACCGTCATCTGCGGCCTCCGCGCCTACGCCGCGAAATCGAACATCCTCCCTGAGCAAACGTTAGGCCGTGGCCTGCGCCGCATGTATTTCGGCAGCGATGTGAAGGAAACCGTCTCCGTGCTCGGCACGCCCGCGTTCATGGAATTCGTCGAGTCCATCCAGAGTGAGGGTGTCACCTTCGAGCATGTCCCGATGGGCGGCGGCACCGACCGCAAGGACTCGCTCATCGTCGAGGTGGAAACCGACAACCCCGGAAAAAATCCCGACTCGCTCGACATTCCACTGCCCAAGCTTTCCCGCCGCTATCACCGCGAGTTCAAGGACCTCGCCGCGCTCGACGCCTCCACCTTCGGCAACAAGCGCCTGCCGCTCAAGCCCTTCACCGAGGAGGAAACCCGCGAGATCATCTTCAAGCGCATGCTCGATTCCGAGATCGACCACACCATCCAGCTCGACGACGCAGGCAAGGCCGACTGGCGCTCCGTTGTCGCCTTCTTCGCCCGCCAGCTCCTCAAGGAAATGCGCCTGGTCGGCGGTTACGAGTTTCTTTATCCGCAGGTCCGGGACTTCACCCGCAGCCACTTATTCGAAGGAAATGCCGTGGATCTCGACGACCCCGTAATCCTCCGCAACCTCTCCGAACCCGCCGCCGGGAAACTCCTCTTCGACTCCTTCAAGGCCGCCATCAACGCCCTCACCGTCACGGAAACCGGCAGCTCGCGCATCGAAGACCGCATTTCCCTCAAAAACACCCGCCCCTTCCGCACCGAGGCGCGGCCATTTGTCGCCGCCAGCAAATCCATCTTCAACCGCATCGTCGGCGAAGTTCACGGCGGCGGGCTGGAACTCGCCTTCGCCCGCTTCCTCGAAGACGCGGCGGACGTGCAGGCCTTTGCCAAGAACTACCTCGCCGTCGGCTTCAAGTTCGACTACGTCAAGGCCGATGGCGACCTCTCCACCTACACCCCGGACTTCATCGCCCGCGACACCGCCGCCACCGTCTGGATCATCGAAACCAAAGGCCGCGAGGAACTCGACATCCCTCAGAAAATGGCCCGCCTGAAACAATGGTGCGAGGACGCCACCGCCGCCGAATCCGAAGAAGGTGGAAACGGCACCCGCTACGATTTCCTGTATGTCGATCAGGCCAGCTTCGAGAAACACTCCCCGAAAACCCTCGCCGACCTCGCCGCGAGCTTCACGGAATACAAATCCTAACCGAATGCCCGAGCCACGCCCATCCATGGAAGAAATCCTGAGCCGCCTCATCGCCGGTTGGGAAGGCGAGTGCGTGGAGTTCAAGGAAGCAACTGACAATTTCCCCACCTCCGACATCGGCAAATATTTCTCCGCCCTTGCGAATGAAGCCAACCTTCGCGGTCTCGATTCCGCATGGCTCGTCTTCGGAGTGAATGACAAAACACGGCGTGTCACCGGAACCACATACCGTGAAAATCATGAGCGTCTGCATTCCCTCAAACATCAAATAGCCAGCGACACCGACCCGAACACCACTTTCCGCGAAATCCACGAGCTTCATCTGCCGGAAGGGCGTGTGATTCTCTTTGAAATCCCTCCCGCACCCCGCGGGATTCCTATTGGCTGGAAAACCCACCACTATGCCCGCGATGGAGAAACACTGACCGGCCTCTCGCTGGTGAAACTCGATGAAATCCGCGCCCAATCGGTTTCCGCAGACTGGTCTGCCGTCATCTGCCGCGATGCGACACTCGATGACCTTGATCCAGATGCCTTGCTCAAGGCGCGGGATATTTTCGTCGCCAAATACCGGGAGAGAATTCCCGAAAACACCATTCGTGATTGGGATACCCGCACCTTTCTCGACAAGGCACGGCTCACGATCCAGGGTGCTGTCACCCGTGCCGCGCTCGTCTTGCTCGGGAAGCCGGAGGCTGTCCACCATCTCTCACCCTACGTCGCCGAACTGAGTTGGAAACTCGAAGGTCCGGAACTCGCTTACGAACATTTCCATCCGCCCTTCCTGCTCGCCACTTCCAAGCTCTTTGAAAAAATCCGCAACGTCCGGCTCACGGTTCTGCCCGCCGGGCAGTTGATTCCGTTGGAAATCGCCAAATACGATCCCCGAATCGTTCTGGAAGCCCTGCACAACTGCATCGCCCATCAGGACTATGCCTGCTGTGAGCGCGTGCTGGTCATCGAGCGCGCATCCGAGCTGGTATTTCAGAACGCCGGAGCCTTCTTCGACGGCACTCCCGAGGACTACTACCTCTCGGACAAAACCCCATCCCGCTACCGGAACCGTCTGCTTGTCGAAGCCATGGTGCATCTGCGGATGATCGATACCATGGGCTTCGGCATCCGCGAGGTGATGTATAAGGGACAGGCAAGCCGCCTGCTTCCGCTTCCCGATTATGACAAAACCGGGCCGGATCATGTCGTCATGCGCCTCCAGGGCCGCTTGCTGGATGAAAATTACAGCCGCATGCTGCTCGCCAATCCTGATTTCTCCCTTCCTGACATCGTCGCCTTGGACCGGATCCAGAAAGGCGCTACTCCCGCTCCGGAAACGGTCGATTCACTGCGCCGCCGGAAACTCGTCGAAGGCCGGAAACCCAATCTCCATATTTCCTCCCTTGTTGCTGCCGTCACCGGCCAAAAGGCAGCCTACATCAGGACGCGCCGACAGGATGACGCTTTTTTGGAAAAACTGGTCCTTGATTACCTCGGCCAGTGGAAACAAGCGACGCGGAGCGAATTGGACGAACTCTTGTGGCCGAAATTGCCGGAGGCACTCGACGCCGAACAGAGAAAAACCAAGATCCACAACCTTCTGAGCAGGCTTAGCGCCAACGACAAAATCAGTAACACTGGCAGCCGCTTCAAATCCTGCTGGGTTTTGATTTCAAAAACAAAGGAAGCGCCAAAATCAATGGATTAATCAAATGGCCAGCATCATAACAGTCTGGTTATAAGTATTTTGCATGAAACAAACAAGCTGTTGAAAATCAAAGGATCAATCCATATCGCAACAAAGCCAGCTCCTTAATCTTATTTGACTGGAAGTTCCTTATGCACCCACCCGGAAAACGCAAGTCACTTATTATTAACGGTTTTACGCTCAATTCTTATTTGACTGGAATTCGGGGAACAGCCACGGAGACAAATTCCATGGTGTGCATCCCGCGCAAAGCTAGAACCTCAATCTTATTTGACTAGAATCCGCGCAACGACCCAAATTCGCAATCAAGTCATTGAAAATGAACAAGATCCTTATTTGACGGTTATTTGACTGGAACCCCTTTCCTTTCCCCGCTTTCCCACCCATGTCCCGCCCATCCACTGAACACTACGACCTCACCGAGGCCGAGAAACGCGACATCATCAAGTGCATCGAGACCGGCAAGCCGCTGCCGGAGCGCTACCGCTTCATGCTCTTCGAGGACAAGCGCGAGGTGGAACTCGTCTGGAACGGGAAATCCCGCGATGTCTGCACCGCCATCCTGCCCTTCCAGACCCTCGAACACATCGACGAGCCAAGGAAAGAAAGTAGTCCAGGACTTCAGTCCGAACTCTTCGACACCACCGGCCGCCAGACCAAGGGCTGGGCGAACAAACTCATCTGGGGCGACAACAAGCTCATCCTCTCCTCCCTCAAATCCGGTGCCCTCCGCCGCCAGATCGAGGACGCCGGCGGCCTCAAGCTCATCTACATCGACCCTCCCTTCGACGTCGGCGCCGACTTCTCCATGGACATCGAGATCGGCGGCGAAACCTTCCACAAGGAACCCAACCTCCTCGAACAAATCGCCTACCGCGATACCTGGGGCAGGGGCGCGGATTCGTTTTTGTCTATGGTCTATGAGCGGTTAATCCTGATGCGGGATTTGATGCATGAAAATGGTAGCATCTATCTGCATATTGGTCCTGCCGTCAGCCACTTTGTCCGGACTGTTCTTGATGAAGTTTTTGGACGCGCTTACTCGCGCAGGGAAATTATCTGGAAGCGTGTGTCGTCCCGCAGTCACGGTGAGTATTACCCAGCCACTCACGATTCCATCCTTTTCTATTCAAAATCCGAAGCTCCTGTTTGGAATCAGATCTACGAGCCGTTAAACGCCAGTTACGTCGATTCCAAATATCGGTTTAGCGATCCAGACGGACGAAAGTTCAGAAAAGACAATTGCCTTAATCAGAATACAGACCGGCCCAATTTGACTTATAATTGGAATGGCCACGTTAGGACTTGGAGATGGACGCGTGAGAATATGCAGATCCTCCACGACACAGGTCGTTTGATCTACACGAAAACTGGAGTGCCTGAATACAAACGCTATTTGGATGAATCCGATGGAGTTGCTCTTCAGTCAGTTTGGACGGACATCAACCCGGTAAACTCCCAAGCGAAGGAAGACACCGACTATCCAACGCAGAAGCCGGAACCACTTCTCGAACGCATCCTCAAAGCCAGCTCCAACCCCGGCGATCTCGTCGCGGATTTCTTCTGCGGTTCCGGGACGACGGCGGCGGTGGCGGAGAAGCTGGGGCGCAAATGGATTGCCACGGATCTCGGCAAGTTCGGCATCCACACCACGCGCAAGCGGCTGATCCAGGTGCAGCGGGATTTGAAGGCAGCGGGCAAGGATTTCCGCGCCTTCGAGGTGCTCAACCTCGGTCGCTACGAGCGCCAGGCCTACCTGAACGTTTCCAACCGCCTCACCGGGAAAAAGAAGGCGGAGGCGCTGGCGAAAAAAGAGCAGGATTTCCGCGATCTCATCCTCCGCGCCTACAAGGCCCAGCCGCTGGAGGGCGAGGCGTTTTTCCACGGCAAGTTCAGCGGTCGCCTCGTCGCCATCGGCCCGATCAACCTGCCCGTCGGCCGCCTGTTCGTGGAGGAGGTCATCACCGAGTGCCGCAAGCGCGGAGCCAGCCGGGCGGACATCCTCGCCTTCGAGTTCGAGATGGGCCTGTTTCCCGCCGTGCTGGACGAGGCGAAGCGCAAGGGCATCGACATCGCTTCCAAAATCATCCCGCCGGAAGTCTTCGACAAACGCGCCGTGGACAAAGGCCAGGTCCGCTTCGCCGATGTCGCCTACGTGGAGGCGAACCCGCGCTACGACCCCAAGGACAAGCTCACCCTCTCCATCGAACTCACGGATTTCTCCGTCTATTACAGCCAGGGCATCGCCGACGATCTGGCGCACGGCCTCAAGGAAGGCAAGAGCGAGGTGGTCTGCGATGCGGGCACGCTTTTCAAGGTCAGCAAGGACAAGAAAGGCGTGGTCACCCGCACCTCGCTCACGAAGCACTGGACCGACTGGGTGGATTACTGGGCGGTGGATTTCGACTACGAGAGCCGACCGGAGATCGTCCACGTCGCCAAGTCGATGGGCGTGGAAGGCGAGCTGCCCGGCGTGGTGGATGTGGCGGCAGGCGAGTTCATCGAGTTCGAGGAACGCCGGACGGGCTCCTTCATTTTCGAGAACGAGTGGCAGAGCTTCCGCACGCGCAAGGACCGGAGTTTGGAATTGACCACCGCACCGCACACCTACACGAAATCCGGCCGCTACACGGTGGCGGTGAAAGTCATCGACATCTTCGGCAACGACACGATGGCACTCATCGCCGTGAGTGTGGGTTAGAACGAAACTCCATCTAACAAACATGTCCGCCAAAGCCACTTGGAAAGTCAGCGCCGCCGTGATGGCGAGCCGGGTGCTCGGGCTGGCGCGGGAAATGATGTTCGCCGGGCTCTTCGGCGGCAGCAAGTGGATGGACTGCTTCTACCTCGCCTTCAAGGTGCCCAACCTGCTGCGCGACTTGTTCGCGGAGGGCGCGCTGTCGCAGGCGTTCGTCACGACGTTTTCCAAAAAACTCAAAACCGAGGGCGAGGAATCCGCTTGGGCGCTGGCTAACAAGATGATGACGCTCGCCGCCGTTTTCATGAGCGGCGTGACTTTGTTAGGAATCCTGGCCGCTCCCTGGATCGTCGATTTACTGACCTCACTCTCACGCGGCGGCTCGTCGCCGCGAGTCTATGATCCGGCGGAAATCGCGCTGACGGTGACCATGGTGCGGGTGATGTATCCGTTTATTCTGTTAGTCTCGCTGGCCGCGTTGGTGATGGGGATGCTGAACGCGAAAAACGTCTTCGGTATGCCGGCGCTCTCCTCGTGTTTTTTCAACCTCGGCTCGATGATCGGTGGCGCGGTGCTCGGTTACTGGATGGATCCGAATTGGGGCCCGCAGAGCTTGATCGGGTTTTCCATCGGCGTCGTGATCGGTGGGTTGGCGCAGTTGGCGTGCCAGTTTCCCGCGTTGAAAGCGGTGGGCTACCGGTTCGCGGTGGATTTTAAATGGAAGGATTCCGGAGTCAGGCAGATCTTGAAACTGATGGGTCCGGCGGTGATCGCCGCCTCGGTGGTGCAGATCAACGTGGTGGTGAACGCGATGTTCGCCTACGGCGTGGGTGAGGGGGCTGTCAGCTGGTTGAGTTATGCGTTCCGCCTGATGCAGTTGCCCATCGGCGTCTTCGGCGTGGCGGTGGCGACGGTGACCTTGCCCGCCCTATCAAGAGCGGCGGTGAGCGGAATCGGCGAGGACTTCCGGCCCACGCTGGCCAAAGGGCTGCGGTTGGTGGCGTTCCTGGTGCTCCCCTCGACGATCGGGTTGGTGCTGTTGGCCGAGCCGATTGTCAGTCTGCTTTACGAGCGCGGCGCCTTCGATGCGACCGACCGCTTGCAGACGGCGGGTGCGCTGCGGGCTTACGGCTACGGCTTGCTTTTCTACGCGTGGCTCAAGGTCTTGCAGCCGGCGTTCTACGCCATCGACAAGCGCTGGCTGCCGATGATCGTGAGCTTCTTCGCCCTCGGTCTGAACCTTGGCTTCAACTATTTTTTCGTGTTCGTCATGAAGTGGGGCCATGAGTCGCTTGCACTAACCACAAGCATCGTGGCGTCTGTGAATTTCATCATCCTGTTCCTCGCAATGCGTAAATTCGCGGGCGATCTCGGGACTGGGGAATTGTTGGCGTTATTCGGAAAACTCTTGCTCGCCGCAGCAGTGATGGGCGGTGTCTGCCTGGCGGCGAATCGTTTCCTCTTTGCCAACCTGTCAGAAACAAGCCTGCTGCTGAAGGCTCTTTGGCTGGGCGTCACCATCGGCCTGGCGGCGGTGGTTTATTTCTCTGCCGCCAAGCTGCTGCGCGTCTCTGAGGCCGGCGACGCGCTGGCGATGCTGACCCGAAAACTGCGGAAGTGAAATCGACTTATTTCAGCTCCCGGCGCATCTCCACGATGCTGTCGCGGATGGCGAAGGCGGAGCTGCGGACGCGCTCGAGAGCGGCTTTTTGATCGGCATCCCGCTCGACGTCGATCAGCTCCTGGCAGGCGCCGACCGCTTCATTGAGCCAATTCAGGCAGCGTTTCAAAACCGCCAGCACAAACCCGGTTTCCGGCTCGTAGCCGCTGCCGCGCCCGTTGAGCACGCCGGCGAGTTTGCCGCTGACTTGCAGCAGGTGGGTGATGAGCACGTGAGAAGGCGTGCCCGGCCCGGCATCGCGCTGGATCACGTCCATCGCCCGCATCGCCAACTCCTGGGCTTCGGCTTGCAGCGGGTGGTCCGGTTCGTCACTGAAACCATCCTCATCGTCGTCCTTTTGAAAATCATCCTCATCCGCATCCTCATCGTCGAAATCATCGAGCCCGTCGTCCAACAGGCGATAGCCGTCCTCCTCGCCAAAGTCCTCCTCGCCGGCCTCGTCTCGCTCCGCGAGTGCATCTAACAATCCATCCCAGCCCATCACGAACGCCTCTTTCTGCTCGCTGTCGGAGTCCTCCATGTATTTTTCCAACACTTCCTGATAGGCGTCTGTCAGGCGGTCGGATTCTTTTAAACGTTCTTCCCAAGCATACTCGTCGAGTTCCTCGGAGCAGTCTTCGTCCGGACCATCGGGCTCGCGGCGGCGGATGACCTGCGCCATGAAATCCCGCATGGAATTCAAATTGGCGAGTTTCTGGGCATTTTCCGCGTCATCATCCATTTCCCACTCGTGCGGTGAAATGGTGAGCGTGTATCCGGATGACTCGATGACCACCCGCCCGTTGATCTCACTGAACCACTCCAGATAAAGCGTGTTGCGCCACTCGTGGGGGATTTCCTGGTGATTCTGATAGAGTTCGTGGACCTCCTCCTCGCCCACCGTGGGCACCTTGTTTTTGCGCGAGGCCGTCATGTCACCGACGATTCCCGCCTGATCCATGTCCAGCGCTTCCGCGTCCGGGACGGATTTGGGCGAAGGATTTTCAAACTGCAAACGGGTGCCGGCGAGGTCCCGCCAGCAATCACCGTCCAGCGAGAGGATCAGCGGCTCGTCTCTTCCAGCCAGCCAGATACGGCCCGTCGTGTGACCTTCGACGGTGTTGTCAATTTCGCCGTAGGCGACGGCTTCATCGATCCTCCATGCCATGGCGGATAGTTTCCGCAAGGGCGGGGGCTCTCGTCAAGCCAGCGTCTCGGCGGCTCAGTAATGCCGCTTGTCCGGCAGATCCGCGTATTCGGCCGCCAGCTCCAGCGCCTCCGCGCGGCATAGCTCTTGGGACGGAATCAGCCGCTGCTCCGCGGGCAGGCTCATTTGCCGGAAAAACTCACGGTCATCAAATCCAATCGCCGCCGCATCCTCGACGCGGAACCCGTAGTAAATCCGCTCGATCCTCGCCCAGTGGATCGCGCCCAAGCACATCGGGCACGGTTGGCCGGTGGTGTGAATCTCACAGCCGGCCAGCGAAAAAGTGCCCAACCTCGCGCAGGCATCCCGGATGGCGGTGACCTCGCCATGGGCCGTCGGGTCGTTGGTGCCTACCACCCGGTTCCAGCCTTCTCCCACAATTTCGCCATCACGCACCACCACCGCGCCGAAAGGCCCACCGGCCCCCGTGTTCATGCCCTGCCTGGCGAGTGCGATGGCCCGCTGCATAAACATTTCCGACGCTTCCATGGTCAAAATTTCCCGCAAAAACCGGATTTCAGCGATCAAAAAATGCTTCCTTTTCAATCGGTTAGCATCCGCACTTAGCAGAACGCCACTTGATCCGCTCGAAAATCGCCGGCAGTTTCGCGTCCTTTCCGCGATGAATGAAATGCACCCATGAGGGTCGGTGGATTTTACGCGTTTGCATGGCACGGCTGTTGCTCTGGAAAGGCTTGTCTCAATGCAATATTTCCCCGCCAGCCTGAGGGCCATTCGGTTTTGTCTACTGCTGATCGCGGGGATTACAGGTTTTTCCGTGCCTCGGATGCAGGCTGAGGTGCGCAACGTGCGTGAGATCATCGCCTCTGCGGTGGCCGCGCCGAGTCCTGCCGAGCAGAAGGAAATTGTTCTATCCTTGAAATCCAAACCATCGCCCGAAGCGGTCATCTGGTTCGAAAAATGGAAGGAAGGCGCGATTTTTCTCCACACCACTGGCGAGGGCGGGGTGACGCCGGTTTTGCTAACGGGAACCGCCGGGGCCGACGGATCATTCGCCACGGTTAGGATGTCAGATGAGTCACCGTTGCTTGGACCCGATGGCTCGGCGATCCGGATCAACCCGAAACAAGTCGAGTTCGCCGATACGGACTCAGGCCTGAGACGTGCGATGAAGGAAGTTTCCGATTTGGCAGCGTTGGCGGATCCGGACACGGTGAAGCGCATTCGCGCGATTCAGGATTCGGCCATCGGACAGAGGCAGGAAAAACTCCCGGCGTTGCTGCTGTTGAAGGATCTTGAAAAGGATCCGAAGGCGCTGCGTGCGTTGGAGGAGTCGATTTCGATCATCCGGCTCAGGTCGCCCGTGGCGGCGGAGCGGGTCGCTGCCTGCACCCGACTTGGCGAGCTCAACTCGCTGGCGGCTCACGGCACCATCAAGACCATCTTGGCCGAGGCGGAAGCGGCAAAGGACAAAGAAACGATCGCCGCCGCGACCTGGGCGATTGCTGCGATTGACCGCCACATTTCGCGGATCAACGCGATGGGCACCGCGTTCCGCGGGCTTTCACTCGGCTCCGTCCTCCTCGTCGTCGCCATTGGCCTGGCCATCACCTTTGGACTGATGGGCATTATCAACATGGCTCACGGCGAGCTCATCGCAGTGGGCGCATACACCACCTACATCATCCAGAATGTCTTTGCCGCCGGGCTGAAACTTTCACCCTTCGGCATGTCGATGTCCATTCCCGGCATGAATCTATCAGCCTCCGGAATGGACCTTTATTTTGTGGTCGCGTTGCCTGCGAGTTTTTTGGCTGCGGCGCTTGTCGGGCTGCTGCTGGAGCGCTCGGTGATTCAGTTTCTTTATCGACGCCCGCTTGAGTCATTGCTGGCCACGTGGGGAATCTCGTTGGTGCTCCAGCAACTTTTCCGCCTGATTTTCGGTGCGAACAACGTGCAAGTCAGCAGCCCGACGTGGCTCTCCGGGAATTGGACCGTCAATGATGTGGTCTTTGGTTGGAACCGCGTTTTTGTGATCGGCTTCGCTGTCCTCATCATCGTCGTCACCTGGCTGGTGCTCAACAAAACCTCGCTCGGGCTCTTGATCCGCGCGGTCATGCAGAATCGCAACATGGCCGCCTGCATGGGCGTCCGCACCGAGCGCGTCAACATGATGACCTTTTCCTTCGGCTGCGGTCTCGCCGGTCTGGCGGGTGCGTTCCTCTCGCAGATCGGCAACGTTGGTCCATCACTCGGGCAAAACTACATCGTGGATTCCTTCATGACCGTCGTCGTCGGTGGGGTGGGCAACATCATGGGGACGGTCATCAGCGCCCTTGGCATCGGCATGGCCGACCAGTCGCTCCAACAATATCTCGGCAATCCCGTGATTGGGAAAATCCTCGTTCTCGCCGCCATCATTCTCTTCCTGCAATGGCGTCCTGCGGGCTTGTTTGTCACCCGTTCCCGCAGCCTTGATTGACCGATGACCAAATCACCCATCACTGGACGAATCAACGTCCTCATCCTGATTGCGGCCGCCTTTTTCCTGGTGGTGGTCATGCCCATGCTCAACGCGTTCGGCCTGATCGAGGACTTCACCCTCAACCTGTGGGGCAAATACCTTTGTTACGGGATCATGGCCATTTCCATTGACCTGCTTTGGGGCTACACCGGGCTGTTGTGCCTGGGCCAAGCGCTGTTTTTCACTCTGGGTGGCTACATGATGGGCATGCATCTCATGCTGATGATTGGCAAACTCGGCCAATACAAAAGCGATCTGCCGGACTTCCTGGTTTTCCTCGGTCACTCCCAGCTTCCCGCTTTTTGGAAACCGTTTTATTCATTCCCGTTCGCGCTGGCGATGATCATTCTGGTGCCATCGGTGATTGCTTATCTATTCGGTTACCTCGCCTTCCGCTCGCGCATCAAAGGGGTTTATTTCTCGATTCTCACTCAAGCCCTGACCTACGGGGCCGCACTGCTTTTCTTCCGCAACGAACTTTTGTTAGGTGGTAACAACGGATTCACCGACTTCCGCACCCTGCTCGGTTCGGACCTGCGGATCGCGTCCACTCAAAGATGGCTCTATATCGCCACCGCTGTGCTGCTCGTCGCCGTGGTGGCCGTCTGCAAATGGCTCACCCACTCGCGCTTCGGTCTGATCCAGCGCGCCATCCGCGATTCGGAGAACCGGGTGCTTTTCTCAGGCTACGCCACCGCCAATTACAAACTCTTCATTTTCGTGGTCAGCGCCATCATCGCCGCCTTGGCCGGTGCGTTGTTCGTCCCGCAAGTGGGCATCATCAACCCGAGCGAAATGACCACCGAAAAATCGCTCGAAGCGGTGGTGTGGGTGGCTCTCGGCGGTCGTGGAACGCTGGTCGGCCCGGTCGTCGGTGCCATCAGCGTGAACGCTCTCAAGAGTTGGGCATCACGTGCCTACCCGGATCTCTGGCCACTCATCCTCGGCGGAGCCTTTGTGCTGGTGGTGATTTTCATGCCCAAGGGAATCGTTGGAATCCCCGGTCAAATCCAGGGGATCCTCGCCAGGATCACGCGTAAAAAGGAAATCGAGCAACCATCCGTGACACCGCAGCCCTCACCCACCGTCGATTTATGAGTCAGAAACCATTCCTGCTCGCCGCCGAAGGCCTGAATAAGTCATTCGACGGCTTCAAAGCCATCAACGACCTCAACTTCTATCTTGATGAAGGTGAGCTTCGTACCGTCATCGGTCCTAACGGCGCGGGCAAGACCACCTTTCTCGATCTCATCACCGGACGCACCCAGCCGGACGAGGGGACCCTCGTTTGGGATGATGGCAAACACGATCTCTTCAAACTCAATGAATACGAAATCTATCGGCTCGGCATCGGTCGTAAATTCCAGACCCCCACGGTTTACACCGACCACACGGTTACCGAAAATCTAATCCTCTCGCTCGCCGGTTCGCGCGGTATCTGGCACAGCCTTTTCGGTAAAGTCACCTCCGCCCAGCGCGACCGAATCGCAGAAATCCTCACCATCATCAAACTCACGGACCACGCGGGTCGCAAGGCCGGCGCGCTCGCCCACGGCCAAAAACAATGGCTTGAGATCGGCATGCTGCTCGCCCAGGAGGCCCGGCTGTTGCTGGTGGATGAGCCGGCTGCGGGCATGACCGACGAGGAAACCTACCGCACGGGCGAACTCCTATTGTCTCTAGCAGGAAAACACACCATCGTCGTGATTGAGCATGATATGGCTTTCGTCCGCCAGATTTCCCAGGGCCGTAAGGTGACCGTCCTGCATCAGGGGCATGTTCTTTGCGAGGGCCCGGTGGACAAGGTGCAGTCCGATGAACGCGTCATCGAAGTTTATCTTGGCCGTAAATCCAAAGCCGCATGACCCTCGCCCCCACCATCACCGACAGCCTCACGATCTCCGGCCTGCGCGTCTCCATCGGCGGCAGTGCCATTCTGCGTGGAGTGGATTTGGCCATCCGCCCCAAGACCGTCTTCTGCCTGATGGGCCGAAACGGGGTGGGCAAGAGCACCACGCTCAAGGCGTTGATGGGATTGCTTCCAGCGGATTCCGGCGAACTGCGGCTTGAGGGCGCGTCGATCGACCGTGCGTCTTCAGCCGATCGGGCGCGGCTCGGGCTCGGCTACGTCCCTCAAGGTCGGGAGATTTTCCCGCATCTTACGGTGGAGGAGAACCTCTTCATTGGTTTGAATGCCCGCGGCCTGAAGCGTGAGTCCGCAGCGACGGACCGCATTTACACGTTGTTTCCGATCATCCGGGAGTTCCTCCATCGCAAGGGCGGCATGCTCTCCGGTGGCCAGCAGCAGCAACTCGCAATCGGCCGTGCGCTTCTCACCAAGCCCAAGCTTCTGATTCTCGACGAACCGACCGAAGGCATCCAACCGAACATCATCGATCAAATTGGTGACGCGATCAAAATGCTGCGGGCCGAAGGCGAAATGAGTATCCTTTTGGTCGAGCAATACCTGGATTTCTGCAAGGAACTTGGCGATGACTTCGCGATCCTTGAGCGGGGTTCGGTTGCTGCCAACGGGCCGATGTCCGGCCTAACCGATGAGATCGTCAAGGAGTTTCTTACGGTCTGAGGAGTTCTTGGGTTGCGTCCCCCATCATTTTGGTGCGGGGCGGATTCAAACTGTTAGCGAATATCTAGAGGAGGATTTGTTCCGTCTGGCTGG
>JBBECN010000178.1:0-17534 GCA_040881795.1 Akkermansiaceae bacterium | reverse complement strand
TCGTGGTCGCCTTCGAAGACGTCAGCGAGCGGGTGAGAATCGAGGAGGAACTGATAACGTCCCAGAATGAGCTCGAAGTCCAAGTCCAGCGGCGGACCGCGCAGCTGCAAGAGCGCACTCGCCAGTTGCGAGCCCTGGCCAGCGAGTTGACCTTGGCCGAAGAACGCGAAAGACAAAGGATCGCCCGTCTGATCCATGATCAATTGCAGCAGATGCTGGTGGCCGCCCTGCTCAACGCCGGGATGCTCAAGCACAAGCTGAGGGACGAAGCCATGGAGCATGAGTTGGAGCACATCGAACGCATGCTCCGGGATTCCATCAAGACCACCCGCACCCTCACTGCCGAGCTCAGCCCCGCCGTGCTGCACCAGTGTGGCTTGGCGGCCGCGCTGAAGTGGCTGCGTCCGTGGTGTTTGGAAAAATATGGATTGAAAGTCGCCGTGGACGTGGAGGAAGAGATCGATCCCAGCAACGATGTCAGCGTCGCCTTGTTCCTCTGCGTCCGTGAACTGCTTTTCAACGCCGTTAAATACTCCGGCGTCAAATCCGCGGAGATGCGTATGTGGCGCACGCCGGAAGATAACATGCTCCGAATCGAGGTCAGCGATGAAGGTGCTGGCTTCGATATGGAGATCGTGCGCGCCCAAGAGGGAACCACCGGTGGCTTCGGCCTGTTTAACATCCGCGAACGACTGGAATTGCTGGGTGGCGGATTGGCAACCCAGAGCACTCCCGGAAATGGCAGCCGGTTCAACCTGTGGGTCCCTACATCCAGCCCATCGTCCGCCATCGGCGGCATAGAGACGCGCGCCGACGGTGCCAGCGATAACCAAGGACAAACCGTCGCGAGTTTAGCCGTGAACCTCTCCAAAAGCGCCATCACGGGTGGTAAAATCCGCGTTGTGGTGGCGGATGATCACACTGACGTCCGCCATGGACTGGTGAGAATGTTTCAGGCCGAGCCGGATTTCGAAGTGGTGGGGCAAGCCACCGATGGCGATGAGGCGCTCAAGCTCGCACTTAAGTTGCACCCCAACTTTGTGATCATGGATTTGAACATGCCACGGATGGACGGATTGAAAGCCACCGCCGCCATCCATCATGCGGTCCCCTGTGTTCAAGTCCTCGGGCTGTCCACCCACGCGGACGATGAACACCGCGTAGCGATGATCCGCGCCGGCGCCTTGGACCTGATTCACAAAAACGATCCGGCTCCCCATCTGCTCTCCACCCTGCGAAACCTCCACAAACCCGTAGGCTGCCCTCTGCGGCCGCAGAATTGCCCGGACAAGGACTGCCAGAGCTGAGCCCAGGCGTGATCCACTTGGAAAAGACGATGAAAATCAAGCCCCCACTGCTAACGGGCGTGAAGCGTGTCTTCCCGGCGATTGTTATGCGGCGTGATGTCTTGGCCGGGGGTGCCCAGACTGAGCTTCGAACTCACCGGAAACGCGGTATTTCGCGGCAGGCTGCTGAGGCGGATGGGCATCGAAAACGTGCGAATGGCACCGGGAGCGAGAGTGGTGGCGTTGAACTGCCGCGCCCCGACCGGCGTGCTAACTTCTAACAATGTGTTAATGAGGACCATGGTGCCCCGGTTTTGCACGGTCACCAGCAGTTCGTCATTGCCGCCCGGACCTACGGATTTCACCAGCCGTTGATCGGTGATGGCAGCATCGACAATTCCCGGGATCCCACGATTCATCACCCGCGCCATGTCGAGGATGCCAAATCCATACTCGGAATCCGGTCCCGGGAGTCCGGCTTCATTGGCGTTTTGCAAGACGATCTCTGCGGCCTGGCCGGCACTCATGGTGACTCTGGAACCGTTGGACATCGTCGCGGCGATGGCACCGGTGACAATCGGCGCGCTGGCCGAGGTGCCGCTGATTCTCGCAAAACGATTGTCCGGCCACGCCGCACTGACCAAGTAGCCGGGCGCGGTGATCGAGAGCGAGCTGCCGTAGTTTGAAAAATCCAAGTGCACGCCCCGCGCATCCACCGCCCCGACGCTGATGACTCCCGGATAGGCGGCGGGGTAACAGGCTTCGTCCCGTTTGGAATTTCCGGACGCGGCGACGATCACCACGCCCAGGTTTTGGGCCAGGATCACCGCTTCCTCAATGAGTGGATTGTTTTCCGTGGTGCCCATCGAAATGTTGATGATTTGCACCCCCGCATCGAGGGACGCGAGGATGCCGGCGGCGAGGGCGTAGGAATCCGCCTTCCCTGATTCATCGCCGACACGGATGGATACCAACTCCGACGACGGTGCCACGCCCGGTGCGGAAGGGTGGTTTCCGGCGATCAATGAAGCCACCGCCGTGCCATGGCCAAAGGTCCGGTTTAAATTCCGTGGGAATGGCGTGATCGCGATGGATCCGGTGAGCCCCGGTAGCGCGGCATGCGGGACGATTCCGCTATCGATGACCGCGATTCTAACACCAGCACCCCACGTCGCGTTGTCGGTGGTGATACCCAACCAACTCAGCAGCGAATCGCCGAGGCCGACCAGATCTTCCTGCGTCCCGTCGTCGGGCAAAGCGGGCGCGGGCAACGCGGGCAGACCGTCATAAGCCATGATGTTTTCCCCATCGAGTAAACCCGCCAATTCATCCCAGTCTTCGTAGCGGAGGCGCATCGCCCGCAGACGGTCCAATTGGTCCACCAACCGGATGCCATTGCCGGAGAGCGCTAGGAAAAAAGCCTGATAGGTCTCCTCGGATGGAAAGCGGAGGATGATTTCATCAAGCTTGCTGCTGGCGAACAGCTCCACGGTCGTGCCGTCGCGAAATTCATCCCGGTAGACCGCGCGCACCGGACGCGGTGCTGGTTTCGATGCATTGCCCACGCTGGGTGTGACCACCGTCATGGCTGCTTCGTTCACCACTGCAGGACTCACACCACGCCCAAGCCACCACCCGCCGACACCGCACAAGGCGAGGAGTAGAAGGGCTGCGGGTGACCGGAATTTGCGTTTCATGAAAGAGGAATGATTCCAGATTCCAAGATGGACTTGCGCGTGAACACCCGCAATCGGTCAAAGTTGTGGAATCCAATACCTTTGGCACGTGGGACACTAGCCTCCACAAGGCCCGCTGGGAAGTGGGATTCTCAATACCCCCGGCCTGCCCGAGCTTGCAGTCTTCCGGCCTGCGCCCATATTTCTGCCATGCGACAATTTACCCAATGGTGCGACCGTGCTGAGATGCTGGTGCCGCCGCTGCCGTGGGATCGCCCGCATTGGCGGGATACCGGCGGGCCACCGGTGGTGTTGCTGCACGGCCTGTGGCGCGGGTGGCATGCGATGGAACCTCTCGCCCGCGCCCTTCGGCAGGCAGGGTTTTCCACCTTGAATATTCCCTATCCTTCCGGCCGACTGCCCATCGACGTGCTCGCCAAGCGGGTACGCCAAGTGGTGGAAAAAATCGCAGGCGACGCGCCCGTGAATTTCATCACCCACTCGCTGGGCGGCATCATCGTCAGAACCATCCTGGCGGAAGGCGCACCCTGGCAAACCGGCCGGATCGTGATGCTGGCGACGCCGAACCGTGGCAGCGAAATCGTCGATTGGGCGGCGGGACATCCGCCGCTTCACCGGGTGTTAGGCCCGGCGGGCAGGGCGCTGGGACGCGCCGGGACTCCTAACAAAATCCCACAACTCCCTGCAGGCGTGGAAGCGGCGGTGATCATGGGAAACCGGAGCTCCATTCCGTTTTTCCGAAAACTGCTAGGCAGCGATAACGACGGGATTGTCTCCGTGGAAAATGGCAGGATTGACGGGCTGCGCGGATTCACGGTGATTCCTGCGGATCACACTTTCATCCAAACCCATCCGGAAACCATCCGGCTGAGCACGCATTTCCTCAAAACCGGCGAGTGGCTCGGTTAGTTTTGCTGAAGCTCGCTCAGGGATTTTTTCTGAAACTGCTCGTCGCGCATCTTCCGGAGATATTCGAGATAACGTTGTTGGGCGGCAAGGTCCGGATCATTGGCAGCGAGAGTTTGCTGGCCATATTTTTTCCATGGTCCGTAAGGCACTTGGCCGTCCTCAACGAAGCGCCAGTGGACTTTTTGCCCGGACCGGAGGCCGAGAAAATCACGCACCGCTGGCGACAGATCGATCCCGGCCGAGCCATTCTGTTTGGTCTTCGGCGGCTTGGTACCAAACACAAATTCCCAATCGTCCGTCACCCACGGCCCGCAATCTTCCCACTGGGCGTAACAACTGCGGTTGCCAAAATAGATTTGGAGCCAGCGACCTTTGCACACGGTTTTTCCAGGGGCCGGGCGCATCCGGGAGAACCACGGAATCACCCGCGACGCCTCCGGCTTGTGAGCCGCCCAGCCGAGCACGTCGTTGTAAGGAAGGGCGATGTAAAACGGATTCAACTTCGGCACGAAGCCCTTGGGTCGGAACTCGCCAGTGGTGTGATTCGCGATGCGATTGGCCGGATCCGGATCGTCATACCCGCCGAAATTGCTCGCCCATTGCTGATCCCACGATGACTTGGTGTTGGGAGTCGGGTTGCGCGCGGACGGCTGCTCACCGATCCAGAAAATCGTGCAGGTCACGTGGGTTTTCCACGGATAAAGAATGCGCCCCGTCTGGGCCGCCGGGCGCGCGGGAACCTGCGGGCGGAAACCGGTCGGCACCACCACCCGCGGCGTGCTCCCCTGCCCCGCCGCATCGATGACCCCGGCGAGTATCGCCGGGACGATCAAGCTCAACACAGATGCGTTTGGGAAAAAGCGGAACATTTCAAATCTCGGGAAATGCGGGCACGAGCCAGCGGTGCGGCAGAGTGGCGCAAAACCGCCAGCCACCGCAAGCCAAAGGTCGGAGCCCGCCGCAGCGCCCGCAAATGCTCAAACGCACCCGCCAGGCGCACTCGCTAGAAATATGCTTTCAGCGCGTATTGCAGCAACATCCGTTGGCTGGTGAAAAATGCTCCATTCAGCGCGATGGCATGGCGCATCACGTCCATGAATCGCTGGCGGTCGTTGTAAAAAAGTGGGATCACCACCCGCTCCATTTTCTGATAGAGCGAGGCAGCATCCAGCGCGGTGATTTCACCCGATTCCCTCGGCCGCTCGCTGTCGCCAATCGCCCAGCCGGTGACGCCCTCGATCCAGCCTTCGATCCACCAGCCATCGAGGATGCTCAGGCTGGGCACGCCATTCATCGCCGCCTTCATGCCGCTGGTGCCGGAGGCCTCCTTGGGCGGCAGCGGCGTGTTGAGCCAGACATCGACGCCGGATGTCATCAGTCCACCGAGTTCCCAATTGTAGTCCGTCAAATAGGCGATGCGGACATGCCCCTTGAGCGCCTGAATCGCCTGGAAAATCGTGCGGATGGTCGCCACGCCGGCGGGGTCTCCCGGATGCGCCTTGCCCGCGAAAACCAGTTGAAAGCCACCCTCCATGCGAGCCAGCGCCTTGAGCCGCTCGATGTCGTGAAACAAAAGATCCGCCCGCTTGTAATCGGCAATCCGGCGGGCAAACCCGAGCGTAAGCACGTTGGCCTCCATGCCAACGCCCGTCTCGCGGTTCACCCGTTCCAGAAGGGTGGCCTTTGCCTCGGCATGCGCTTCCCAGACCTCCTCCACCGGCAGATTGTGGGCAGCGCGCAGGGTGAAGTTATCCTCCCTCCATCCCGGAATGTGGCGGTCATACAAATTTTGAAAAGGTCGGGATGTCCAAGTCCGGACGTGCACCCCGTTGGTGATATCCTCGATCTTGTATCCGGCAAATATACGCTGGGAAATCTCGCTGTGTTTTTTGGCCACCCCGTTGATGTAGTGGCTGAGGTTGAGCGCCAAATAAGTCATATTCAACTCGCCCTCACAGCAGAAAACCTCGCGCATTTCAGTCATCTCGCTGCGGCCCAGCGCGGCGGTCACCATTTCAAGCGGGAACTTGTCATGCCCCGCCGGGACCGGTGTGTGAGTGGTGAAAACACACATCCGGCGGACGGCTTCCACATCATCATGATTGAAATGCGCGCGGCCGGCCGCCGCCGCCACCTCGTCGAGCAACTCGAGGGCCAGCAGGCTGGCGTGACCTTCGTTCATGTGAAAGCGAACGAGTTGGTCGTGGCCGAGCGCCCGCAACATGCGGACGCCGCCGATACCCAGAACGATCTCCTGGCAAATCCGGTACCAGCGGTCGCCCCCATACAAATGATCGGTAATGTGCCGGTCCCACTCGGAGTTTTCCGGGAGATTCGTATCAAGCAGATAGACCGGCACGCTGCCACCGGACACACCCGCGACATCGTATTGCCAAGCGCGCAAATGCACCGCGCGTCCATCGATGAACACCTTGACGCGTTGCGCGAGCTCTTTGAGAAAACTTTCCACCCGCCACTCGCAGGGTTCCTCGGCTTGCGATCCGTCCGCAGCGAGTCGCTGGCGGAAGTAGCCCTTGCGATGGAGTAGCGAAACGCCGGACATCGAAAAGTCACTGTCCTCTGCGGCGCGCAACATGTCACCCGCGAGAACCCCCAGTCCACCGCAGTAGGTCGGCATGGCAGGCTCCAAGGCGATCTCCATCGAAAAATAAGCAATCAACCGGTCACTTTTCATCATCCGGGGGGGGGGTGAGAATCCAACCCCACACGATAGGCCGGAATCCATCGTGGATCAAGTCGGCGAATTTCTCACGCGAGCGCGGCGCGTCCGGCAGCCTCGCCGCTCGCGAAGCAGGTGCCCATCACCCGGATGGAAGCCTGCGCCTCGTGGTCGGTGGAAATGCAGCGGCCCGCGACCCACAAGTGCTCGACGCCCACCGGGCGCAGGCAGCGGAGTGGGATCCCCGCAGGTCGGTTGCCATCCGGGTAGCGCAGCTTCGGGCCTTTGGGATCTTCACGAAATTCCATCGGCCAGGTGGCGAGCGCGATTTCATCCTCGAAACGATTTCCCGCCCGCACATCATCGCCGGTTAGAACATACTCACCCAGCCAGCGGCGGCTCTCGCGGATGCCGGCCCGCACCGGCCAATGACTGATGTAGGCGGCGCGCCACGCATCCGATCTGCCAGCCAGCCAACGCATGACCGCAGTGGCGACTCGCCGGCCACGCAACTCAAGAGCCGTTAGACAAGCGGGGTCGAACGGATCAAAATCGGCAACGGTTTCGCCGCCGGCCAGATCGATGCTGCCGAAAATCTCCCCTGCCCTGCCGGATGCGCGGAAAGTGATGCCCATGGCATCCGGTGTAAGGTGCCCGCCGCGCACACCCTCGACGATCAGCCCGGCAGTGTGCAGCCTGGATGCCTCCGCCATGGAAATCGCGCTGTGGACGCCGAACACATAGGCCGGGCGCTGCAATTTCGAAGCTTCCGCCATCACCGCGCCGCCACCTAACAAGTTTGCGACCACCGCATCGCCCGAGGCGTCTATCAGTTTGTTCGCACAAGCGGAAAAAAGTCCCGCGCGTCCGCAAAGTTGGATTTCCCAGTGCTCGTTGGTGCGGGCAACGGCGCTGACTTCGGTGTGCAGCATGAGCTCAAGGGAGGGCTCGGCGGAAACCATTTCATCGGCGATGCGCACGAAGTCCACCGGGTGTTGTGGCAGCACATCCACGCGTCCCATGCGCTGCGGGCCGATGCCGGTGGCCTCGATCATCCGCCCGGCGATTTCAGATGAGAACCCGGGATTTGCCAACACCGCTCCCACTTCGTCGCGCAGCAAATACAAACCGCAGAAGGTGTGCACCAGCGAGGCCGTGCCCATGCCACCCAAAAAGCCGCAGCGCTCGATCAATAAAACACGCGCGCCGGTTCTAGCAGCAGTGACGGCAGCGGCCAGCCCGGCGCTGCCTCCACCGATCACCGCAAGATCGAATCGCCCGCGGGGCGGACTCATGAAGACCTTGCGACGATCAATGCCGCCAGGGTGATGGGCGTGGCAAGATTCGCCTTGGTCAGATCCTCGGGACCGAGTTCGATGGCCCAGCGGTCCTCCACTGCCACGACCAATTGCATCACTGCCATCGAGTCCAGTCCGGCCGCTGCCAAGTCGCCATCTTCGGGAAAATCCCAGTCCAATTCAAGGACCCCTTCGTCGTTGAGCCAGTCGATTAACTCCGTCGGGGTCGGTGATGTTTGCTTCGATACTTCCATGTGAAAAAACGGTGCGACGAGTCCCCCCGACTCATCAAGCGGAAATGCTCCTAAAATTTTCGAGAGGTGGAAAATCCATGGGACTCAAAACTCAACCTCGCTGCCGAGCATGCCGATTTCGATCGAGCTGCCATTCCTCTCCGCGAGGGCGATCCGGAGGTTCTCCGCATTTTCAGGTTCGCCATGGACCAGCCAGACGCGTTTTTTCAAGCCGGTGATGCGGTCGAAATAATCGAGCAGTTCCGAGTGATCCGCGTGGCCCGAAAAGGAATCGATGATTTCGATTTTCGCCCGCACCTTGTAGCGTCCGCCGAGAATGGGGACTTCCGGTTCATGGTCGCGGATGCGGCGGCCCAGCGTGTTGTCCGCGCAATAACCAACGAAGAGCACCGTGGTTTTCGGATCGCTGATGTTATTTTTCAAGTGGTGCAGAATGCGCCCCGCCTCGCACATGCCGGAGGCGGAAATGATGATCGCCACCCCATGAATCAGGTTGAGCGACTTCGAACCGCTGACGCTGCGCACTAAAGTTAGATGCTCGAAACCAAATGGATTCTCGCGCTCGAAAAGCGTCTGATAGACCTCGTCATTGAAGGCATCCGGGTGGAGTCGATAGATCTCAGTCGCGCTAACGGCCAGCGGGCTGTCCACGAAAACCGGGATTTCGGGAATCTCGCCGCGTTCGAAGAGATCGTGCAGCACGAAGAGCAGTTGCTGCGTGCGCTCGACGGCAAACGCGGGAATCAGGATTTTTCCACCACGGCGGACGGCGCTGCGGATGATTTCCGCGAAATGCGCATCGACGCCCGGAGGTGCCTCGTGTTCGCGGCCGCCGTAGGTGCTTTCCATCAGCAGGAAATCGATGTCGGGCACCGCCACGGGATCACGCAGGACTTCATTGCCGCCGCGTCCGACATCGCCGGAGAACAGGAAGCGTTTCTTTTGGCCATCCGCCTGATCCTGGATTTCAAGCAACACCTGGGCGCTGCCGAGGATGTGGCCGGCATCGATGAAAGTGACCATCACGCCGTCTGCCACCTGCATCGGGCGATCGTAGCCGACAGTCACGAATTGGCGCAGGCAGCGCTCGGCATCCTGCTCGGAATAAATCGGCACGGCGGGCTCCAGCCCGTCTTTTTTGCGGTGCTTGTTGAGCCACTCGATATCACCTTCCTGGATACGCGCGGAGTCCGCCAGCATGATCTGACAGAGATCGCGGGTGGCATGGGTGGCGTAGATGTTTCCGGTGTATCCCTTGCGGGTTAGATTCGGTAGATTTCCGCTGTGATCGATATGGGCGTGGGAGAGAATCACGACGTCGATGGACTTCGGATCGAAGTGTGGGAAACAGCAATTCACGTCGTAGGCGTGCTTCCGCGATCCCTGATAGAGCCCGCAATCCAGCAGGATGCGCTTGCCATTGACCTCCAGCAGATGTTGCGAACCGGTGGTGGTGCCGGCGGCACCGCAGAATTTGAGTTTCATGGGTTGGCGTCAGGGTTGTGGACTGTGTGGAAATTCAGCGAGAAAACCAAAGAGTCGCGTCCGCTGGCTTCGTATTGCTCGCGGCGGCTGCGGGGCAACTCATTAATGGTCGCATGGGAATATCCGAGTTTCACGGAAAAGAAATCCGCGGCGCGGTTGCTGAGGGCAAATACCTGCGGGATGCCATGATCGCGGGCGATTTTTTCCGCATGGCGGACCAGCTCGATGCCGTAGCCCCGGCCCTCGTGCGCCATCTTGACATAAAGGCACGCCACTTCCGCCGTGAACTCTTCGGGGTATTCGTGCAACGCCACGCAGCCGACGACGTTGTCATCGATGGCCATTACATGGAAATCCTCGATGCGCGACTGGATGTCCTCGTAGGTGCGCTCCACCAGTTTGGTGCGGCGCACCGAGCGGCCGATCATCCCTAACAACTCGGGAATATCCTCTTCGCGCAGCTTGCGGATCACGCGGTAGCTGTCCGCGTGCACCATGGTGCCGACGCCTTCGTTGGAAAAAAGCTCATCCACCAGCACGCCCTGCTGGCGGCCGTTGAGCACATGCACGCGCGGGACTCCGCGGCGGCAGGCACCTGCGGCTGCGAGCAAAAGTGCGGCGCTCGCTGGATCCGCGCTGGCGGCGAGGGCCTCCGCGTCTGCTGCGCGGATCGCATGAGCCGGCGCGCCATTGATGAGGATCGCCTGCTCGAGCAGCGTGATGATTTTCGCCACGCCAAGTTCTTTGGCGAAGTCCACGACCGGCGAGTCGAGCGGCCCGGTCGCCGAGGCATCGATGATCGCAGACTGCCCGCGGGCGAGAATCTCCCTGGCCTCTTTCACCGCCAGCGGATCCGTGATGGGCCGGGAAACACGCGCCGCCATGATCTCGCACTCCAGCGTCCAGTCGTAGAGATCCTTCAAATCGCCGCCGAGCACGCCGAGCACCAATTTGACACCGAGGTCTTCGAGCACCGCCAGGTCGAGCAAGGTTTCCGCCACCGCCGGCTCTGGCAAAAGCCCGGCCTCGATGAGCACGAAAAAGATCTTCCCGCGGAATTGAGGAATATATTGGAGGACCTCCCGGACATCACGTTGCTGCGCCACGCCCTTTTACTAGCAAACCCTGAAATCCCCGCAAGCGCGGTGACCGATGGAGCCCGGATTTTATTCCGCCCCGTGGGCAGCTCCCCCCCGGCGAGCCTTGAGGTTCTGATAGCCCCTGGCGGAAACGGCCCAAAACAACTCGCGAAAAGAGCTGGTAAATCATCGCCAGAATGATCAATTTACCTAGGCCGAGAAGTCCACTGTGGTTCCGGCTTCATCCCGAAAAAATCATGCGTGCGGTCATCCAGAGAGTGCTCGAATCCTCCGTGAAAATCGATGGCCAGGTGGTTGCCAGGATCGGCCCCGGGTTGTTGGTGCTGCTCGGCATTGAGGAGGGCGATGCGGCGGATGACGCCTCGTGGCTCAGCGGCAAAATCGCAAAACTGCGGATTTTCGACGACGAGGAGGGCAAAATGAACCTCTCCGTGACCGATCTCGGCGGCGAAATCATCGTCGTCAGCCAATTCACCCTGCACGCCTCCTCCAAAAAGGGCAACCGCCCGTCGTTCCTGCGGGCGGCGGCTCCGGCGGTTTCGGAACCCCTTTATCTGGAGTTCTGTTCCGCAATGGAGGGCGAAATCGGAATCCCGGTGGGCCGCGGTGTGTTCGGCGCCGACATGAAAGTTTCGCTCGTGAATGACGGACCTGTCACCCTTTTGATCGATACCCGCGCAAGAGAATGAGCATTCTCTTGCATCGCCCGGATCGGCTGCCTAGCCTCCCGCCGCCGTGCCCACTACTGCCATTCTAGCCCTTGAAGATGGACGCTGTTTCGAAGGAACCACCTTCGGAGCCACCGGAACCACCACCGGTGAAATTTGTTTTAACACTTCCATGACCGGATACCAAGAGGTCATCACCGATCCGTCCTACCGCGGACAGATCGTCTCGATGACCTATCCGCAAATTGGAAATTACGGGATCAACCCGGAGGACGCCGAGTCCAGCGGACCTCACATCCGCGCCTTCGTCATCGGCGAACTCTGCGAGGTGCCGTCAAATTGGCGCTCCGCCCAGCCCCTCTCCGCCTACCTTGCCGAGCACCAGATCCTTGGCATCGAAGGCATCGACACCCGGGCGCTCACCAAACACCTGCGTTCGCGCGGGGCGATGCGCGCCTGCGTCACCACCGAGCTCGATGCCGAGGCCGCCATCGCCGCCGCCAAGGCCTCGCCCTCGATGGAAGGAATGGACTACGTGAAGGAGGTTTCCACCCCGGAATCCTACCTCTGGACCGAAGAATCCCGCGAATGGATCCTGCCGAATGCCTCGACCGAGCAGCCCGGCCCCTATCAGGAATTGCCGCCCGTCCGCCACCGCATTGTCGCTTACGATTTCGGTTTGAAATACAACATCCTCCGCCGCCTCCGCCAAGCTGGCTTCGAGGTCGAAGTGGTCAACTCGCGCGCCACCGCCGCCGAAGTCCTTGCGAAAAAACCGGATGGACTGTTCCTATCTAACGGCCCCGGCGATCCGGCGGCGCTCGGATACATCCACGAGGAAATCCGCGCAATGATCGGCAAACTCCCGATCTTCGGCATCTGCCTGGGCAACCAAATCCTCGCCCACGCCTTCGGTGGCAACACCTTCAAACTGAAGTTCGGCCATCGCGGCGGCAATCAACCGGTCAAGGACCTGCGCAGCGGCAGGATTTCCATCACTTCTCAAAACCACGGTTTCGCGGTCGATCCCGATTCGCTACCGCCGGAAATCGAGATCACCCACGTCAACCTCAACGACGGCACCGTGGAAGGCATGCGCCACCGCGATCTCCCGGTCTTCAGCGTGCAATACCACCCGGAAGCCGCCCCCGGCCCGAATGACGCGAGCTACTTCTTCGAAGAATTCGCCGCGCTGATCGATCAATCCAAATCCTAAGCCGCCCCACCGGGACGGTCCGTCTGATCATTTCCATTACATGAACACCATCATCATCGGTCTCCAATGGGGAGACGAAGGCAAAGGCAAAATCGTCGATTACCTGACTGAGGCATCCGACGTCGTCATCCGCGGCCAAGGCGGAAACAATGCCGGCCACACAGTCATCGCCAAAGGCACCAAATACGTACTCCACCTGCTGCCTTCCGGAATTCTTTGGGATTCCAAAACCAACGTCATCGGCAACGGCGTGGTCATCGACCCGGTCGGACTGGTCCAGGAAATCGAACGCATCGAAGCGCAAGGCGTGTCCATCACCCCGGAGAAACTGCTCATCTCCGACCGCGCCCACGTCGTGCTGCCGATCCACAAAGAGCTCGATGCCGCGCGCGAAGCCGCCCTCGGCGACCAGAAAATCGGCACCACCAAGCGCGGCATCGGCCCGGCCTATGCGGACAAGGTGAACCGCTGCGGCCTGCGCATCGTGGATTTTCTCGATAAGGAATTCACCACCCAACAGATCACCCGCCGCGTCGCCGAAGCCAATGAAGTGTTGGCCAAATTTGACCTTACGATCTTCGATGCGGAGCAGGTCATCGACGAGGTTTACACCGCTTTCGAGCGCCTCCGCCCGCACGTTTCCAACACCATCCCGGTGCTTCACGAAGCTTGGAAATCTGGCAAAAACCTGCTATTTGAAGGCGCGCAGGGCACCTTGCTCGACATCGACTTCGGCACCTATCCGTTTGTCACTTCGTCCAATACCACCGCCGGCGGTTCCTGCACCGGTTCCGGTTTGCCACCGACGGCGATCGATGCGGTGATCGGCGTTTGCAAGGCCTACACCACCCGCGTCGGTTCCGGTCCATTCCCGACCAACGACGAAGGGCTGTCCGAATACCTCCACGGCCTCGGCCGCGAATTCGGCGCCACCACCGGCCGCCCACGCGGCTGCGGATGGCTCGACACGGTGCTGCTGCGCTTCGCCTGCATGGTCAATGGCATAACTGGCTTGGCCGTCACCAATGTCGATGGCCTCGACGAATACGAGACGCTGCAAATTTGCACCAGCTACGACATTGACGGCACCATCCACACGCTGCCACCCGCCGACCGCAAGGCGTGGGACCGCGCGGTGCCGGTTTACGAAACCCTGCCCGGCTGGAAACTCGACACCACCGCCTGCACCCGCTTCGAAGACCTTCCGCCACAAGCGAAAGCCTACCTCGCGCGTCTCGCAGAACTCTGCGGCGCACCGATTGCTTTTGTCGGAGTCGGTCCGGACCGCGCGCAAACACTCGTGGTCTGATCGAAACCGCCAAGGCACATCCCATCCATGGCGACACACCCCGAGATCCCCCGTCACATCGCCGTCATCATGGATGGCAACGGGCGTTGGGCCAAAGAGCGCGGGCTGCCCCGCCTTGAAGGTCATCGCTCGGGCGCGGAGTCGGTTAGAGAGGTGATGGAAGCGTGCATCGAGCTGGGCGTGGAGTATCTAACGCTTTACGCGTTTTCATCGGAAAACTGGAACCGCCCGGAAGCCGAGATCTCCGCGCTGATGTCGTTGTTGAATCGTTTCCTTGAAGAAAAAGCCAAGGATCTCGACCGCCAGAACGTCCGTCTGCTGGCGATCGGTCAGTTGGAACGGCTGCCGGAAAAAACCCGTGCGCTGCTTCAGCGCATCGAAGCCCGCACCGCGAACCACACGGCGATGACCTTGGTGCTCGCGCTGTCCTACGGCGGCCGCGAGGAAATCGTCTCCGCCGCCCGCTCGCTGGCGACCGATGCAGTCGCCGGCAAAATCTCACCCGCAGACATCGACGCGGAACTCTTCGCCTCGCGGCTGCAAACCGCCGGCATCCCGGACCCCGACCTGCTGGTTAGAACCTCGGGGGAAATGCGCGTTTCCAATTTCCTGCTCTGGCAGATCAGCTACGCGGAGATCGTGATTGTGAGGAAATTCTGGCCGGATTTCCGCCAAGGAGATCTTTTCGAATGCGTGCAGGAATACCAACGCCGCCACCGCCGCTTCGGCGCGCTTTGATGAGTGGAGGCGATCGGGATTGCAGTATTCCGCGCTGGTGGCAGTTTTGAGGAAATGGAAAGCGCCCGATCCATCTCCATGACACGTCACACGCCCGGCGGCTGCGTGAATGAGAGCGATCAAGTCGCGGTTGAAGAGCCATTGGAAATCCGTCTCGATGGTCATCCGGTGGCGGTGGTGATGCGGACGCCCGGCGACGATTTGGATCTGGTCGCAGGGTTTCTGGTGACCGAGAGCATCGTTTCTTCGGTCCAGGATTTGCGGAAAACAGAAATCTGCCCGGAGGAGAACCGCGTCTTGGCCTTTCTCCGCGATGGCGTGAGTGTGGACCTTGGACGCTTGTCACGGCACATGTTCAGCGGCTCGTCCTGCGGGCTTTGCGGCAAGGCCACCTTGGATGCGATTTTCTGCGATTTCCCGCACATCGAGCACCAGTTGCAGATCGCGGATGCCGTGCTGCTAGACGCTCCGGCAAAACTGCGAGCCGCCCAGAGCGCGTTCGAAACCACCGGTGGCCTGCATGCCGCGGGGATATTTTCGGCGACGGGCGAATTGTTAGTTCTGCGCGAAGACATCGGCAGGCACAACGCGGTGGACAAGGTCATCGGCCATTCCCTGCGGAACGGGATCGATCTAACATCCACGTTTCTATTGGTTTCCGGCAGGGTATCCTTCGAGATCATGCAGAAGGCGCTGGCCGCGCGGATTCCGCTGATCGCCGCCATTTCCGCGCCGAGTTCGCTGGCGGTGGATTTTGCCAAGGGCTCGGGCCAGACCTTGATCGGCTTTTTGCGGCCGCCAACATTCAATCGTTACGCCGGGTGAATCCGCTGGCACCTCATCACGCCCGGGTCTAGAAATCAGCCGTGCAACGGGCTTTGTGTATCGTCTTGGATTCGGTTGGCTGCGGCGGCGCACCGGATGCCGGCGACTATGGCGACTCCGGAGCCAACACGCTCGGGCACTTGTTCGAACGCGTGCCGGGATTTTCTCTGCCGAACCTCGCGCGACTTGGTTTGTATAAGGTGCTGGATTTGCCCGACGACACCCGAATCCATCCCACCGCGTCGTGGGCGAGGCTCACGGAAAAATCCGCAGGCAAAGACACCACCACGGGTCATTGGGAACTGATGGGCTGCGGCTTGGATGAGGCGTTTGCGACATTTGAGAAGTTCCCAGCCGAGTTGGTATCCGAACTGGAATCGCGCGGCGGTGTGGAATTTATCGGCAACCGCGCTTCGTCGGGAACCGAGATCCTAGCCGAACTCGGCGCGGAACATCTTCGCACCGGCAAGCCCATCTTATACACCAGCGCGGACAGCGTGCTGCAAATCGCCGCCCATGAAGAACACTTCGGCCTCGAGCGCTTGTGGCAACTTTGCAAAACCGCCAGATCATTGTTAGACGAACGCGGGATCCGTATCGGCAGGGTGATCGCCCGGCCATTTCTGGGAGACTCGCCGGCCAATTTCAAACGCACGGGAAACCGCCATGACGACTCGCTGATGCCGGGTGAAACCGTCTTGAACCGCCTCCAAGCCGCCGGTGTGCAAACCATCGGCGTTGGGAAGATCGCGGATATTTTCGCCAACTCGGGCATTTCCGAATCCCATCCCACCTCCTCGAACGCCGAGGGCATGGCGGTGATCGATAGCCTCTGGGCCGAGGCCCGCGAGCAGCCCCATTTCATTTTCGCCAACCTGGTTGACTTCGATTCCCTCTACGGCCACCGCCGCGACCCCGCAGGCTACGCCCAATGCTTGCGCGAATTTGACGACTGGCTGGGAGAATTCATCGGCAGGATCAGCGACGAGGATCTGGTAATCCTAACAGCAGATCATGGCAACGATCCCTATCATCCCGGCACCGATCACACCCGCGAGCAGGTGCCGGTGCTGGTGATGGGAAGGAAAATCAAAGATGGAGGGTTCTCGGAAGTCGCGCGCTGGGTGGGTGCGCACTTCTCCAGTAAAGTCAGTTAGATCAGAAAAGGCACCACGAATCCTACGAATCTCACGAATCGGTTGCTGGACTAACCCATCGCGAAGCGAAACAAACGTAGCTGTGGCGTCTCGCCCCGCGTCGGTGGATGGATTGACGATTGATGATTCGTGAACTCCGATTGTTGATTTCTTGCCCCCTCGGACTGGGGAGCACAGTCGCTCTTACATCTCCCAATCAAATTTCATTTTCTCTATGGATTCGTTAGATTCGCGGTGCCTGAATCCCCCTCTGATTCCCACCCGCTCTGCAGCCCTCTGCGGCCTTCGTCAGCTCTCCCTCTCCTCCCCAATCAAAAATCCAAAATCAACCATCGTCATCCATCCATCTCCCACCTCATCATCCCCCTGCATGATTGAAGCATCTGAACCACCACCGGAGCCTCCTTCTCAAACACCGCTCGGCGCACGAAGCTTGTCCTTGTGCCCCTGCAAGAGTCGGGAAACCTACGCCGCATGCTGCGAGCCGTTCCACCTCGGCCGGGCCAGGCCTGAGACCGCGGAACAACTCATGCGCTCCCGCTACAGTGCCTATTTTTTCCGTCTCGTCGATTACCTCGTCGTCACCACCCACCCGGACAGCCGCGCCCCCGACCTCGGATCCCGGATTGCTGAATCCATCTATCAGGTCAACTGGCGCTTCCTCACCATCGTTGGCACCTCCAAAGGCGGCAAAGCCGACAAGACCGGAAAAGTCGAGTTCGTCGCCGAATACTTCGAAGACGAACAACCTCAAAAACTCCACGAGCGCTCACGCTTCAAGCGCTTCAAAGGCGACTGGAAATACCTCGACGGCAAAGGCTGAGGCCGCAGTCATGGATCGCATCCGCCAGCAGGCGGTCGATGAAGGCTTTGCGCATTTGAGTCCGTTGGCAGGGACCGATCCTCCGGGCG
>JBBECN010000177.1:0-2799 GCA_040881795.1 Akkermansiaceae bacterium | reverse complement strand
TGGCCATTTTAACCCATTTTTCGGCATCGTAGCCGGTGGGATTGAAGGTTTTGGCATAGCCGGCGTAGGTGGCCACCGGGATCTTCGCGTTTTTCATGATCCACTCGCCGATGCTCTCGATGGGTTTCTCCTCGTAGATGCCTGCGGGCACGGCGTAGAGCCCCCAGTGAATGAACATGCCGAATTTTGCCTCACGCCACCATGCCATTCGAGCATCGTGTTGGGCCGGGGTTTCGGCAGATATTTCCTCGCCAGACGATGGAAAAACACTCGCAGCCATCACAGCGGCGACCAAAGTTTTGAGCAGTCTGTGTGTTTTCATGGATAGATATTACTGGATACGGCCATTCTTGGGGAAATCATGCAGCGCCTCCGCATATTTTGTGATTGGCTTTAAAAGCCACCGCTCGGCTGCTGATTTCCACCACCTCAAAACTTTTTAAAAATCTTCCTTCGCGGTCACCAATTGTCTTGCAAAGCCGGTGCCCAGACGCTTTCTTCCGCGCTCAACCTCCAACCTAGGACGGTCCGGCGAACGCTGGATCCATCCCCTACGACCATGGCCGATACCAAAGAAATCAACGAAAAAGACTATCAACTCCACGAAGGAGACACCGGCAGCGCCCCTTATCAAGTGGCCCTGCTCACCAAGCGGATCTTCCACCTCACGGACCACCTGAACATCCACAAGAAGGACTTCTCGTCCCGCCGTGGCCTGCTCACCTTGGTTTCCCAGCGCCGCAAGTTGCTGGATTACATCAAGAAGGGCTCCGAAGAAAAGTATCAGCAGATCATTGCTGGACTTGGCCTCCGCCGCTAATCCAATTTCGCAAATGCAGCCACGGGAAGTTCCCGTGGCTGTTTTGCAAAGCGGTCTCGGCACTCGCCAGGCCCGCCGGACATCTCCCTCCGCAGCCGCCTATTTGCGCGCTGTGGAATTTGTCTGAAAACGAAGATTGCCCGTCCCGCATCCCGCCGGATGGGCTGTACGCAACGAAAAAAAGAAAATACAGACTATGAATATCCACACACTCACGGCCGACGTCGGAACCAATCCGATGACGTTCGAAACCGGCAAAATTGCCAAACTCGCCGATGGCGCCGTCACGGTCCGCTCCGGCGACACCATCATCCTCGTCACCGCCGTTTCCGCCACCAAGGTGAAGCCCGGCCAGACCTGGTTCCCACTTTCCGTGGAATATAAGGAAAAAGCCACCGCTGCCGGCGTATTCCCAGGCGGCTACTTCAAGCGCGAAGGCCGCCCGACCGAAAAGGAAATCCTCACCTGCCGCATGACGGACCGCCCGCTGCGCCCGTTGTTCCCAAAAGGTTACCTCTACGAAACCCAGATCGTCGCCATCCTGCTCAGCGCCGATGGCGTGAATGACTCCGACATCCTCGCGATGAACGGTGCCTCTGCTGCCCTCTGCCTTTCCGACATCCCATTCGCCGGACCGATCGGTGCCGTGCGCGTCGGCCGCGTCGATGGGAAATTCCTCATCAACCCAACCCACGACGAGCGCGCTAACAGCGACCTCGACCTGATCTACGTCGGCGACAAGACCAATGTCATCATGATCGAAGGCCAAGCCGACGAAATCCCTGAGGACGAATTCATCAAGGCCCTCCATTTCGCCCAGGAAGCCGTCGCCAAACTGGTGGCTGCCCAGGAAGAACTCGTGAAACTCGCCGGCAAGGAAAAGCGTTCCTACGACGTCACCGTCGCCAAGGACAACCTGCTCGAAATCGCTTACGAAATCGCCGGTGATCGCATCGAAGCCGCCATCTACGCACCCTCGAAAACCGAGCGCGCCAAGAAAGTCGGAGCTCTCCGCGACGAAGTGGAAGCCGCCATCAAGTCACGCGCTCCAGAAGCCACCGACTTCGATGTCGAACAAGCCTTCGAATACCTCCAGAAAAAGGCATTCCGCATTTCCATCATGGAAAAAGGCGTGCGTGCCGACGGCCGCGCCATTGGTGACCTTCGCACGCTCTACGGCGAAGTCGGCACCCTGCCACGCGTTCACGGTTCCGCCATTTTCGCCCGTGGCGAAACGCAAGCCCTCGCCATCACCACCCTCGCACCCGCCGACGAGAAGCAACATTTCGACAACTACGCCGGTGGCGAAGACGAGAAGCGCTTCATCCTCCACTACAACTTCCCTCCATTCTCCGTCGGCGAATGCGGACGCATGGGTGGCATCAACCGCCGCGAAATCGGCCACGGCTCGCTCGCCGAGCGCTCCATCGAGCCCGTCATCCCTGACGAATCCGTCTTCCCTTACGCCATCCGCGTTTCCTCGGAAGTCATGGAATCCAACGGTTCCACCTCGATGGCCTCCGTTTGCGCAGGCGTCATGGCCCTGCTCGACGCCGGCGTCCCGCTCATCCGCCCCGTCGGCGGCATCTCCGTCGGTCTCGTCACCGAGCTCAACGATGACGGCTCGCTCAAGGCGCACAAAATGCTCCTCGACATCATCGGTTCCGAAGATTTCTACGGCGACATGGACTTCAAACTCTGCGGCACCGACGAAGGCGTCACCGGCTATCAGCTCGACCTCAAGCTCCCGGGCCTCCCGCTCGCCATGCTTGAAGAAGCGATCCACATCGCCAAAGCCGGCCGCACCAAGATCATCGCCAAAATGGGTGAATCCATCCTTGAGCCCAAGGAACTCAGCCCGCACGCACCCCGCATCGTTTCCGTCAAGATCCCAGCGGATCGCATCGGCGAACTCATCGGACCTGGCGGCAAGAACATCAAGGGCATCCAGGCCGAGTCCGGCGCCGAGATCAACATCG
>JBBECN010000176.1:0-18220 GCA_040881795.1 Akkermansiaceae bacterium | reverse complement strand
GCCGACCATCGCTGTCAAGCGCCCGCGCGCTAAAGACTTCACCAACAGCGGCAGCCACTCGGTGGTCCGAATCAAGAAGACCATGGACCGCCAAATCGCAATCGAAGATCACGACGGCAGGCATCCACTCCCGCAAAAGACGACAGACTGTCGATTTTCCGGAAGCGATCCCACCTGTCAATACCACCACTCGCATGAGCTGAAGACTCAGGATATTGTCCTGAGGAATCAAGCAAAGAAGCCGCCCACAAGAACGGAGATTCGCTTCTCATCGCGACCGGTAAAAGAAACGGGTGAAGGTTTGCACCTTCGCCCGCGCCTAATGAATTTTGCCTGAATCGACTTATGGAATCGGAGGCAGATCGATCGGAGGAAGAACCCCGTCGTCCATCGGCGAACCGGTGGAGACCGGGATGGAATCCCCTGCATCGGCACCGCGGAGCGGACGGCCGGTGGCATCGATGATCTGTGCCGTCACAAAGATGATCAGGTTACTCTTGATGCGGTTCTCAGCCTTGGTCTGGAATAGACGACCGATGAGCGGGATGTCACCGAGAATCGGCACCTTGTCCTCGACGTTTTGCACGTCTTCGCGCATCAGACCACCGACGGCGACGGTGTATCCGTCATAGATGGTGAGTGCGGTGTTGACGCGGCGTGAGGAGAAGACCGGCATTTCAATGCGGTTTTCTGTGATCACCGAGGTCACTGGATTGCCCAAGGCGTCGGTGCTTGGCGATTGAATCGGGCTACCATAGTTGATAAAGCCTTCGAATTCGACGATTTCAGGAACGAAACGCAGGTCGATCACGAAGTCATTCTCACCGATGATGGGCTCGATTTCGAGGGTGACACCGGTGTTACGGGTATCAAAGGCCGTTGGTGTCGCCGGAGTGACCGGGAAACTTCCGCCGCCGCCACCGCCGATAAGGCCGCCAACTCCACCAAAATTACCGCCAGTCTGGCCAACGCTGTTCGGAAGTTCAGGGGGTTCGTATTCGGTCGGGTAAATGAATTCACGGATGATTTCGATGGTCGCCTTCTGTCCCGAACGAGCGGTGACGGATGGAGCGGTCATCAAGTCCGTGCCTTTTTTCTGGGCAAGGCCACGCATGATCAACTGAACCTGTCCATCCGTGAACAAACCGGTTAGAGCCATGATCCCGGGAGCGACGTTGGCACGTTGAGCGGTGCGGCTCGGGTTGTTGAGGATCGCATCGATGCTATTCCGGTTGATCGCCTGATCACCGCTGCGGATCCCGTTGGTGACACCGTTGGAGGTGGTCTGGTTAGGAGCGGCCGGGATCCCATCAATGGAAGTCCCGTTCACAGGGCTGATGAAATCGGCACCGGTCCGTCCGGCTTGATTCCCCGTGGTTCCGCCGCTGGCGAACACGGTGTTGGAAAGTCCGAATGGGTTGACGATCCAGTCGAAGCCCAGCTCGTCGTTATTTTCCTGGGAAATTTCAACAAACTTGGTGGTGATTTTCACCTGCTTGGGCTTGCTGCTGGCGGTGGCTTGGACCAACTGTTCGACCTTGTCGAGTTCCGAAGGAGTGTTGGTCACCAGCAGGACACCGGAGGTGCTCAAGGTGGCCGAGCTGCCATCGGCGAAAGCAATTCCAGAACGCTTGAGGAGTTCGAGGATTGGGGGACGGGCAACGAGAGTGCCTGCACCACCGGCGCTCGGCTCGGCAAATGGATCAGCCGCTGCACCGCCACCACCGCCGCCGCCGCCAGAATCAAGACTGGATGCGAAATCCGGTGGGACACGGAAGGTGCGGGTGAAGATGTCCTCGCCGCTTTCGGTTTGAGGAACAAGGGTCACCGCGAAATCATCCACCTTGAAGCGAAGCCTCGTCTGATCGCAGATGTATTTGAGGGCCACAGCAAGTGGCACGTTGCGGAGCCGGAGTTCCTTCACGCGAAGGGCGCCCGGATCGCCACCACCGAGAGGAAGTGCATCGCTTCCCAATCCGGCGTCGAGTCCCGCATCGGCGGCACCGCCTGCTCCAGGAGTTGCCCGGGGGCGACGAATGACGAAGTTCACCCCTTTTTTGGTGGGGTCGAGCTCGGTGGTATCAAGCTCCGACGCGCGGAGGCGAAGGAAATCGATCGCCTCCTCAACGGTGGTATCTTCAAAGTCGATCCGGGGAATAACGATCCGCCGGAGTTTGTCGGTGATGTATGCCACACCAACAGTTTCGCCACCCTGCCCGAAGATGGTAGGGTCGATGTCTGGAGCATCGGCGGGAACGGCAAGCTCCCACGCTTGATCGACTTGCATCAAAAGCTCGGCGCGTGTGTGATCGTAGGCGGCGCGATAGTAGTCGGTTTTGGCCGAGGCGATGCGCTCAAGACCGCGGCGTGCGGCGGAGTTGAATGAATCGATGCGAAGCACGTTTTCATATTCGCGGCGCGCATCGTCGTATTTGCCGAGGTTGAAATTACCCTCTGCGGTGTAAAGACCGCGGCGGACCTTGTCCACGTTCTGGGTGTGCTCGTAAGTGAGAGCCGGATTGGTCCGAATCGGATCGTCAAGATATCCAAGCTCGCGGGTGGCCGCGGCGTTATTCGGATCCACGGCAAGCACGCCTTCGAGGAGAGTCCGGGCCTCTGCATATTTACCCACCTTGCGGTGCTGCATGGCGAGTGCGATGCTGGCGTCGCTCAGATGCTCAATGTAGCTTTGGCGGCGATCTGAGACCATCGGTGAGTCTGGAACTCGTCCCAAAGCCTGGGTGTATTTATCAACCGCTTGTTGATAATCACCCTTGGCATAGGCGACGCGGCCTTCATTGAGGAGGGCGTCCCCTTCGGCCACCGCATTTTGACGGCGAACCATCTCGCGTTCGGCGAGACCGCTGAGGCCGTAACTGCCTTCACCGGCATTCGCAACCGAGACAATAACAGGAGTGGAGGATGCCACGGCCATCAACGCGAGGGCGGTGCGACTGGATCGATACATTGGCGTTTTTTGCATAGTAAGCTGAGGTTTTCTGGCGATGTTTTCGAGGTTTGGAAAGCGATTTTTCAAAAGATGTTATTCCGCGATGGTGGGGAAGCCTCCTTTGGCAATTTCCACGGTCTTTTTGGCACCGGCGGCATCGGTGTATTCGACTTCGACGGACTCAGGAGTGATCTTGTTGACCTTGTAGTCTTTTTTGTTAGAGCCCGGTGGTAGGGCAAACTCGGTGTTCTCTTCGACCTTGAATTCCTTGCCGCCCAGACCGAGGGCCTCGAGCGAAAAGATTGCAGTGCGATCGTATTTGAGGTGCTCGTTTTTGCGTTGCTCGGAGAGAGGTGCCGGTATTTCGTAAATCACACCCTTCTTGTTAGGGCGTTGATCCTCGACCTTGGCGATGGTCACATCGACCTCGATGTTGATTTTCGTGTTGAGTTCCTTCCGCACTTCCACACCCAGAAACTTGAAACGGTTTGCCATCGGGCCTTTTTCAAAGAAAAGACCATCAGGTGCGACTCCCTCGACCCCAGTTTTGTTTTTCTGGGCTTTGGAATCCTCGTAGTTGAAAGGATATGCGCCACCGCCGGATTCATAACTGGGGCGGAGGACCCAAGTGAGGCTTTCGTCCTTCACGTAAAGAAGCTTGGCAATCAGGGATGGCACCGATTTCGAGCTATTGGGATCGGTCTTGGCAGTGAACTCCTCCAAGTTGGAGAAGCCGTCCTGATCTGGATCACGGGCCGGTGAGTCACCAAACCCGGGATCGAGCCGGTTTTCAATCCACCAAGTGTTTGGAATCGGCGGATGGACAGGCTCGGCCTTGGGTAAATCCACTGGATCTTCGGGAGCCCGGCTTGAAACAAACAGAGGAATACCGGTGAAAAGGTCCACTTGGCGCCCGGCATCATCCGCCTGTGTCCAGGCTCGATCCAATTTGAGGGAGGCTTCCGCCTTCGGAATCAGATCCGCCTTGGCGACGGCCGTGTTGCTATTGCCCTGCCCTTTGAGGCCAGTGCCGAAATCCTCTTCGACCGCACCAAATTTGGACCAGCCTAGGAAGGCCAGCCCGAGGGCGATCGCGACAGATCCGCCGAGAGCGGCTTTTTCGTAATTCTTTGAGAACCAGGACATGGTTGGAAATTGGAAGGTGGTCAGGGTTAGGGAAGTTTCTTCGCTGGAAGAAATTGGAGCAGATCGAGTCGGACAAAGACTTGGACCTCCTCATCGCCGAGGACCTGCGCGAGGATCCGGCTCGAATCGGCAGGAGCAGCAGCGGCGGGAGCGGCGACTTCAGGCTCCTCGGGCGCATCAGCAGGTGCTTCGTCATCGCCCGGGAGGACGAATCCCCCGCCGAAGATATCTGCCGGGGCGGTAGATTTGGCGGCCGCAGGCTTGTCGAACTTGGCATCCGAAGCGCGTGGTGGATCTTTTTTGGTGTTGGAGATTCGAAGAGCCCGGATCACGAGAAACTGATTTTCGGGCTTTACGATGGAGGAAAGAAACTCGCGGGCGGTCCGCTCCGGGGCGATGAAGGTGATTTCCAATGGGAGAGGGCGGCTAACGGCATCCGGGGATGGCGTGTAAGGCTGATCGTTTTCCTCGGGGAGGCTTGGCCGATGCAGGTTCTTAAGCTCAGTCGGTCGGGATTTTGCCAATTCGAGCAGCACTTTTTTGATGGAATTCAGCTGAAAGTCGAGGATTCCGGTGGTATTGGCACGCGCCAATGAAGTCTTGTAACTCTCAAATCCAACGAAAAATGCGTCCGGCACGGTGGTCCCTGCTTCTTCAAAGGCTTTGCGAAGTTCCGTATCCGCCGCCTTTAACCGAACGGTGAATTCCTGAGGTGAAATATTTTCCATCTCCTTGGGACGGAATTTATCGAAAGCACCCTGAAAGGCGTCGATCGACTTGCGGTATTCATCGAGCGCCTTGCGCTTTCCGTCCCGATTCCCGGGTTTCGGATAAAGTGCCAGTCTTTCGAATCCAGACGCCTCAGCAGCCGCTTCGTCGAATTGAGATTTGGCCTCTTCATAGCTGCTCACACCGGAAGAACCGACCAAATAGAGGGCGATCGCTCCGACGAGGGTTCCGCCGCCCAGGGCTACGATAAACTTGTTTTCCTTGATCCAACTCATAATTCAGAAGGCAAATATTTGGTGAATCTCACTTGATCGCGATAGCGCGTGAAAGAGGCAGGGTGATTTCAAACGGGAGCCCGAGCTCACCACTTTTACCAGTGACGGTGATGTCCAGAATCTGATCGTCCCGCAGTGGAATATCAGCGCCCTTCGCGTCCTTGGTGGTAAAACTGAAGGCGGAGGACTTCTCGCGCAGGTTTTTCAGCAATTCGGAAACCACGTTCTGACTCTTGGGAGTTTCCCGCCAGAAGCCTTTGATGCGAACCGCGTTCGCAGTAACGGTGGTCGGAACAGGAGCTAGGTTTGCTTGGCCGCGGCCGGGTTGCTTGGGCTGCTCAATTTGAATGTCCAGCATCGAGGAGCTTCCATAGGCGGAGGTTAAGAAGTCGGGCTTGATGACGGATTTACCACTTTGAGTCCTGGGATCGGGCTTCGCGCCCGCAGCTCCCTTGCCGGCCTGGGCTGGATCGTAACCGTGAAGCGGCTCAAAATCGATCAACCAGACCGCATCACTGGCGAAAGCTCCGCGGATCTCTAATAGAACATCCACCCAAGCCGAGTGCGCCGCTTCGGCATCAGTGAATCCGGTGGCGATTTTGCGGAGGCTTTCCTCCTTTTTCAAAAGACCTTCAATGTCACTCTTGAGTGGAGCCAAGGTCGTCCGCTGGTCTTCCATTTTGCGGGCTTCTTCTTTCGCGCCCGAGGCCGCGAGGTTTTGGAAGACCGCCCAGATGCCAACGCCACCCAGCAAGACTGCTGCGGCGGCGATCAAGAATGGCTTGCGGCGGTCCGCTGCGCGGGACTGCTCGACCACGTTGGGGACGAGGTCGATGTTGATCGTCGATTTACCGATACCCCGAAGGCCGAGGCCGACCAATTCGCCCATCAAATGGCCCTCGCGTTGAACGACAGACGCATCAACCCCCTTGCCGATGGCGACGTTGCGGACCGGATTGAAATATTCCACCGGCAGGTTGAGCTTTTCTTGGAAAAACTCGAGGGTGTAAGGGAGGTTGGCACCGCCGCCGGCAAGCAACACGCGACGAGGAGCGCTGCCTCCATGTTGGCTCCGATAGTAATTGGTGGTCCGGGCGATTTCCGCAGGAAGGCGGGTGAGTGCATTGCGGATCACCATCGCAAGCGCGGCAATCGACTCATCCATCTGCTCGGTGTGGCCACCACCGAGTGCGACCAAACCGTTGGAAATTTTCTGGTGCTCGGCTTCAAGAAACGGGATGCCGTATTCCTTGGCGATCGAAGCGGTGACGGAAGCACCGCCGATGGCGATGCTGCGGGTGAAAAAGCGGCGACCTTCGATGTAGAGAAGGTTGCTGGTCTTGGCCCCGATATCGATCAAGAGGATGGGTTCCTCAGGATTGCCGTAGGTGGCGCGGAAGGCGTTGTAAATTGCCATCGGCGCGACATCGACCTCGGAGGTTCCAAGGCCACTGTCATTGACGGCGGAATTGATCTCATCGAGCGCATCCGCCTTGATGGCGACGATGACCACTTCCTTATCGTCCGCCCCTTCAATGAGTTCGTAGTCCCAAACCACTTCTGCCAGAGGGAAAGGAACATGCTGCTGGGCTTCGAAGGTGACCAACTGTTCGATGTTGTCATCTTGAAGGGGTGGGAGTTTGACGAAACGGGTGAATACCGCCTGACCGGAAATGGCGTAGCGGGCCTTGGTCTTGCCGACTTTGAGCCGCTGCGCGAGATCCGCGATGGCGACGCGGGTGAGAGCCAGCTTGGAGGCTTCATGCGAAGGGTCTGCAACGATGGTTTCCGAATCGTAGGCCCTGAGCGTCAGGCTGCCGGTTTTCGAAACTTCGAAGACGGCCATGCCGATGCGTTGAGATCCGATATTGAGTGCGACGGTGGTCTGAATGTCAGCCATGATGCGGTGGTGATAGGAAAAAAAACTGGGTGAACGAAAGATCGGGAGAGTCGACTGGAGGAAAGTCAGCTGTTAGCGACGCTCGACGCTGACTTCCGCGTAGCGGTCCCACCACATGTCGCTGAAGGGTGTTTCCGTCTTGTTGAGTAAGGGCACCGTTTCGCTGCGGGAAATCTTGTCGGAGGCAGCATTCCACCATCCGGCTTTGCTCTTGTTGGTATCCTCCGCTTTCTTCTCGCCGTTGACGAGAACCTCGTATCCAACCAACTCAACGGCGTTCTTACCACCTTTGCTGGAGCCAGTCAGGAGTTTGATGGAGGCGGGCGAGAGATACACCGAGCAGTAAACATCCTCGTCAAGAGGCACGTTGACGTGGGTGATCTCCTTGGTCAGGAGCAAATAAGAACCCGATTTTTCCGGATTCTTAACGGCGATGTACCACTTGACGGTGATTTTTTCACAGGTTTTCGAAGGGGGCTCCGGGCTGAGAGAGACTTTCAGCTTGGCCTCGATTTCGAGCCAGTCGCCAGGCTTGAAACTTTTCTGTTTGCCACCCGAAAACTCGGGGGACGGCAAATCGTCAAAAGATGGCTTTTCGCCAACCACTTTGGAGGCTTGCCCGAGTGCGCTGCTTGCGGAAATCGCAGTGAGCATCGAGCAGGCGGCGAATGTGACAAAATTTCGTGAGAGAAGGTTCATGCGGTCCGGGTTTAGAAAGAACCTAGGGAACTGGGTTTCGGGTTGGCCAGAGAAAATGACGTTTTTTCGCAAAATTTCACCAAAAGTAAATACAGGGACACCTCCGGTTAAGCACAAGCGATTGACTAAGGCCCGCTTGCCTTGCATTTCTTGCAAATGGCACACGCAACATTTCAGCCCATTCCCGGTCAAACCGCTGTGGTCGGCAGCTTCGGCAGCTCGATGGATTTGCGTGAAACAAGTGCTCTCACCACTCGGGAGTGTTGCGAGATTGCGGAGATCCGCTTGGACGTCGTGATGTCGGACAGTGGTGAAGTGGATCCCTCGCAGTGGCACCACCTCTCCGTCATTCCCCTGCTGTTCACCGCCCGCCGGAGTGATGAGGGTGGCGCGAGAGTGTTGAGCGCCGCCCGGCGGATGGAACTTTTGAAAAGCTCACTGGATCAGGCAGCGTTGGTCGATATCGAAGTGGCGAGCATCGACGAGATGGGGGCCATGCTCGACAAACTCAAAGCACTGGGCATCCCGTGGATCGCGTCATTCCACGATTTTAAAAAGCTGCCCACCACGGCAGTTTTGGAGCAGGCTGCAGAACGGGCGAAAGAGGCGGGAGCCGCGATTTTCAAAACGGCGGCGATGCTTGCTCAACCGGCGGACGTCTCGCGTTTGGCGGAATTTCAATTGGCGGATCATGGCATCCCGGTCGCAAGCATGGGGATGGGGCCGCTGGCACCGGTGTCACGCCTGCTTTGCGCACAGTGTGGAAGCCTGCTCAATTACGGCTACCTCGGAAAAACCACCACCGCACCCGGCCAGTGGGACGCACTGGCGCTCAAGCAGGCGATTTCGAAGCTGGCACCGATCGCCAGTTAGAACCACCTAACTGATAATTTCCACCGGTGCGTCCGGCAGCGCCTTGAGAAATGCCTGCCCATATCTTTTTGTTAGGATCCGGTTGTCGAGGATGCAAACCAATCCTTTGTCGCGCTCGGTCCGAATCAACCGGCCGACGCCTTGGCGCATTTTCAAAATGGCTTCCGGCACCGAGTAGTCCATGAATGGATTCCCACCTGCCGCCTGAATCGCTTCGAGACGGGAGGCAACGAGCGGATGGTCCGGCACCGCGAAGGGCAAACGGGTGACGATCACATTGGAAAGCGCCTCCCCCGGGACATCGACACCGGTCCAAAAGCTGTCGGTGCCGAATAAAACGCTGTGCACATCCTTGCGGAATTCTTCGATCATCCGATGGCGCGGAAGGCCGTCTCCCTGCAGGAAAACGCGCCACCCTTGGGTGCGGAAAAAATGCTCCAGGCGCTGCGCGCAATCGCGCATCGTCCGGTAGCTGGTGAACAACACGAAAGCGCGGCCGTCGCTCTCCAACACGGACTGGCGAATCCCCTCCGCCAGCAATTCATCGTAACGCGGCGTGCCCGGATCCGGCACGGATTTGTAAATCCGGATGCGCATCTGGTGTTGGTAATCGAAGGGACTGCCGATGCACAGCGCCCGCGCTTTTTCCGCACCGACACGACCCCGGAAATAGCCGAGCTTGGGATCGCCGACCCCGAGTGTGGCACTTGTTAGAACAAGGCTTTTGCTGCCGGAAAATAGCAAAGGTCGCAGCCGGTCCGCCACATTCACCGGTGCGCCATGCAGGCTGTATTGCGTCTCATCGCGCCCGCTGCGCTCCACCCAATAGACGCTGTCCTCGGAGGATTGATCGAGAAAAACGCCAACCGAACCGTGAGTCTCACGCAGCCGGCGGGACGCGTCCTGAAGCTCCGCGCGGGTGGTGTCCGACTCGACGTCCGCCGCAAGCGCATCAATTTCCTGCCACAGAATCCGGAGTGGTTCTGCTAGGGTGTTGGCCACGATTTCCGGCTCCCGCATGCGGCATTCCTTCGAGTAGTCGCCGAATTTGGCGACGCCGCCGACTTCGTGAAAAAACCGGTCCGCCGCCATCAGCGCGGTTTCCACCGCCATCATCGCGGAGGCCTTGCGGAAGGACTTCAGCAAGCCCTTACGCGTGCGAGGATGATAGAGGCGCTGCAAATCGAAACGGAGGCCGGATTGGGAAACCCGCAGGCCGAGTTGCACGGCGGCGACCTGTTCGATGGTGTGGGCTTCGTCGAGCACCGCGAAGTCGTTGGGAAACAAAAACCCGCCGACTTTTTTCGCGTCCTCTTCGTCCGGCTCCTGCTCGGTATTGAGCAGGGCGAAAAATAACGTGTGATTCACCACGATCAAGCGGGCTTCCGCAGCCGCCTTGCGCGCTTCTTGAAAAAAACAATCCCCTTTCGGCCCACAATGGCGGGCGGTGCAGAGGTGCGCTTCACTGCACACTTGCAGCCAGACTTTCGGCTGCGGCTGGAAATCGAGGTCACTGAGCGTGCCGTCGCGGGTTTTCTCCGCCCACTGCCGGATCGCTTCGAGTTCGTCCGTTTCCGTGCCGGTGAAGAGATCCGCCGCCTGCTCCCTAGCCCGCCGCAATCGCAGCGGGCAAAGATAGTTTTGACGCCCCTTGAGCAGCACGGCCGGCAACTCTTCGCCGAGGATTTTCCGCACGATCGGGATGTCCTTGCGGATGAGTTGCTCCTGCAAGTTGATCGTGTGGGTGGAAATAATCCCCTTCCGCCCGGTCTCGATGGCAAAACGCGCGGCGGGCAATAGATAAGCCAGCGATTTTCCAACGCCGGTGCCGGCTTCCGCGACCAGCGGTGACGCGCTGATCAGGGCTTCCGCCACCGCCACGGCGAGTTCCTGTTGCTGCGGCCGGTATGCGAAATCGCGGGATTTCGCCAGCAGACCTTTCCGCGAAAATGCCTCACGCACCGCATCACTGAATCCGGGCATCGGCTGGTCATCCGCAATCGAAATCATCTCCCGGCCATCGCATCCGGCAATCGCCCTCCTGCCAAGCCGCAACTTCCGCCATCGCACCATAACGCACTCGACACCCCCACCCCGCCGCCGCCATTCTGCGAGCCACGCGGCCATTTATGCCTCTTTTCCGCCACTCATCCTCACGTTTTTTACTCCCCCTCGTGCTTGCTGCGGTCGGGGCCGGGCTGAGTGCGATTTTTGTTCCTGCGGAAATTCTGGCCGTAAAACAACAGCTCGTGGGATTTCCGGATTCCGATGTGCAAGCCCACCAGTTGCGGCCGCTGGTCCTCGGTGCGCTTTGTTTTTTACCCGCCATCGCCACTCTCGCCTATGGTTTCTGCGGCACGCTGGACCGCTACATCGCACGCCAGTTTGCCGGGATTTTCGGCGTCTGTCTTTCCTCGCTGCTGCTGATTTGGCTGCTCATCGATCTCAGCGACAAAATCACCGAATTCCGCGAGAGCCAAAACATCCTGCTCACCATCGGCAAATTTTACGCCGCCCGCTCACCGGCGATTCTGTTATTGCTGCTGCCCTACAGCCTGCTGCTCTCGCTGCTTTATTCGTTGGGAAAACTTTCGGGCAACCGGGAAGTCATCGCCATGATCCAAGCCGGCCGCGGCATTCTCAGAATCACCTTCCCGCTGATGCTGGCCGGCGTGTTTTTCAGCCTGCTGAGCCTCGGCCTTAATTACCACTGGGCCCCGATTGCGGAGGGCCGCGTCGATGACATCCTCGACGAAGCCCGCGGCAAAAGCATCACCGAAGCATCCAACGTGCTCTACCACAATCCGGTGAACCGCCGCCTGTGGATGATCGGGGCCTTCCCCGCCAACTATCAATTGGGCGAACCCCTGCTCAACGTCGAGATCACCACCACCCGCCCGGATGAAACCCTGGAAAGCCGGATCTCGTCAAAACGTGCGCTCTGGGACCGCAGTAGCCGCGAATGGACGCTTGAGGAGCCCGTCATCGGAACCTTCAAAGAGGGAGCACCTCCCGAATTCCAATCGCCACCCGGCAGCGTGAAATTCAGCTCATGGCCGGAAACTCCCTGGCAATTGATCAAACCCGGCCTCAGCGCCGCTTACCTCGGGATCCCGGATCTCAGCAGCTGGCTGCAGTCCAACAAACGCAACGAACAATTCGCCGATCCCGCGCCCTATCTCACCCAGTGGCACTACCGCTGGGCGCTGCCATTCACCTGCTTGGTCACCGTGTTGCTGGCCACGCCGCTGGCCATTCACTTTTCACGACGTGGACCCGGTGGCGGCATCTTTCTCGCTGTCGTGCTCTCCGCCTTGATGCTGCTGGTCAGTAACATCTCGCTCGCCATGGGTGAGGCCGGCACCCTCCGACCGGCCCAAGCCGCGTGGATTCCGAACCTTGCGTTCACCCTGCTTGGCCTCTATCTCTTCCATCGCCGAATTTCAGGCCGCCCGATCTACATGTATCTCCGCCGCTGCCTGCCCGGAAACGACTAACCCCTTCACCCCACTTTTATGGCTTTTGCTGAATCCTGGCACGTCCGCTCGCGCGGTCGTGAATGCGCCGCCTCACAACGCGCCTTCGTCGATGGCGAAGCGATCATCACCGCGCTCTTCCCCGATCCTGAATCCAGCGGCTACGTCCGCCGGGATTTCTGCGTCGACGCATGGCAAGAAAAAATGGCTGAGGGTGCAAAACCCTTCTCATTCTGGAAAACCACCTTCGCCGCCCCCGCCAGCAACGAAGCCGCCAACGCCCAGGAAAAACTCAGCGCCGAAGAGCTCCTCCGCCGCTTGGTGGAAGAAGATGAGGACCACACGGAAAACACCCGCTACATCCTTGCCGTGATGCTGGAGCGTCAAAAAATCTTGCGGGAGACCGACAACCAACGCACCCCTAACGGAATCATCCGGGTTTACGAACATCGCAAGTCCGGCGAGGTTTACATCGTCAAGGATCCGAACATTCCTCTCAGCGAGGTCGAAGCGGTGCAAAACGAGGTCTTTATCCTGCTGGAAAACAATGGCCGGACACCGACACCCGCCGAACCGGTTCCCGAAGTGCCCACGGAGCCAGAAGGCGAACCGACCACTGAAGCGGAACCCGCCGCCGAAGATCCAGACGCTCAGCGCACCCCGGATGCAATGTCCTGAGCGAGACGGGCCAGCAATCGCGACTGCGCTGCCACCATCGGGGCATATCCATCTTTTTCCAGCGCTTCACGGTCGGTGAAGGTCCGCGAAGCTTTCAATGCCCGCTCCGGCAGTTGGTAAACCCGCCAACCCGCTTCGATCACCGCAAAACCGTCCTCGCCACTGTGAAATTGCCGGATGTCCAACGTCACCTGATAGCGGATTTCCTCATCACGCAGCCACGGATAGACCCGCACATTTCCCGTATTCATCCGGCGGCCCAGATTGGCAGCGGTGACCCGCGCCACCGACTCTGATAGATCGCCAGCCCAGCGGTGGTCTTCCACCACGGCCAGCTGGTTGGGAGATTCCTGAATCACCAGATTCGGGCGGTCGAGGTATTCCGCCAGTGACACCGGGCCCACCCCGATTCCCACCCCGCCGCCGGATGGCGAAGGCCCCTCAGCGGTGAGAACATAGAAAGATTTGGACGGCTGCGAGCACCCGGCCATCACCAGCGCACCTATGAAAATAAGAAATCGGTTCATCGTGTGGGAAAATGGTCAGCGTTTGCCGGAAGGAGCTTTCGGGATTGGATTGCCGGATGACTCCCTGCCGAAAATCAAGGAATTCGGCTTCTCGTCGATGGCGGTCGTCATCGCTTTCATGGCGCGCAAAGCCGCACGAAGCTCGTCGAGAGTCCGTAGCAAGTCTCCTTGAATCGCCCCCTCCGGCCCCACGCTGGTGACGGATTTTTCCAACTGCGCCAAAGTGGCCCGCAGATCACTCGGCAGTTCACGAAACTGCGGGTCATCCAAGGTGGCTCTGGCAGAAGCCGCCGTGGCTTCGATTTCCTTCAAGGACGTGCGCGCATCGGCCACCGTGGTCGCCGCCTCATCCGCCGCATTGCCGATTTTGTCCAAAATCGCCGTCACCTTGGCCTCGAGCTGGGCGAAACCGGAGGAAACCGTCGGGAATGTGGCCAGCTCACCCACCTTCGCCAATTGCGCAGGCAAAGCGTCGGGGTAATAATCGAAATCCACAAACAACGCTCCCGTTAGAATGTTGCCCGTTTTCAACGTTGCCCGGAGCCCCCGCTTCACGGATAGGGCGAGGAAATCGGATTGCGGGTCGAGCATCTTAGCCTCGCTTTCGCGCCGCAGCAAGGAGGGGTCGATCTCGATCAAAACCGGAACCCGCGAGTCCGCAGCGTCCTTCAGATAATCCAAGGAAATATCCGCCACACGACCAATCGTGATCCCGCGGAATTCCACCGGCGCGCCCCGTGACAAACCGCGCACGGATTGGTTGAACAGCAGCAAAAACTTCATCGTCGGGTTGAACCCGGCATCTTTCGCCGCGTCCTCGTCGGTAAACAAGGTGAAGGTCATTCCGTCCGCCGCCAGTGGGCCGGCCTCCACACCGTCCGGCACCCCAAAAGTAGCCCCTCCTGAAACCATCGCTTGGAACGACGGCGTGCGCACCTTGAAGCCATCCGCCCCCGCACTGATATCGATGCCGCTGGTGTTCCAAAACCGCGTGTTTTCCTTCACCAAGGAGCCGTATTCCTCGCGGATGAACGCATCATAAACGACTCGCGCCCCACCCTCTTCCAGTTTACGGCTCTCGATCCGGCCCACCTCGAATCCGCGGAAGTAAATCGGCGAACCCGCCACCAACGAACCCGCCTCTCCAGCCTCCAACACCAGACGCCGCCCGGGAATGCTCCGGCTCGTCGCCGGCGGAGTTTCCCGGCCCTTGAAAAGCTTCCACGGCCCGGCATCCGGCGGTCCGGGATCCAGCTCGATGTAGGCTCCCGTCAGCAAGGTGCCAAGCCCGGAAATATCCGTCGTCGAAACCCGCGGCCGCACCACCCAGAAACGGGTGCCTCGGCGCAACAACCCGCCGGAATCCGGGCCCAGCTCCAAGTAGATAAGCACCGATTTCAAATCATCCGCCAATTTCACGTTTTTCACCACGCCCACTCTCACCGAGCGGCAACGAACCTCGGTTTTTCCCGCCGCAATGCCGTCCGCCGTGTCGAAACGCACCCGCGCCACCGGACCTTGCGAACTGAGATTGCGGTAGATCATCCAGCCGCCGATCAACAGCGCCACGATCGGGACCACCCAAACAATATTCCAGCGGCGGGCCGCCCGGTAGTCGGGCACAGCGGCAGGGGATGACGTTGGTTCGCTCAAGAGTCTGATTTTTTAAGAGGTGTGGATGGATCCAGCCCGAGCATCTCAAGCCGATCCCAAAGAAGACGGGGGTCGAAGCTCATCGCTGCGAACATGGTAAGCACGACCACCCCAGCAAATGCAAGCGCTCCCGGGCCGGGCGTGATAGTCATGTAATTGCCCAACTGCACCAACGCCACCAAAATCCCCACCACAAAAATATCCACCATCGACCAGCGCCCCAGCAATTCGGTGAACCAGTAAACCTTGCCCAGCATCGCCGGGGACGGATTCAGCTTCCCCGTCGCCGCCAAACACAGCCAGGTCAACGCAACGATTTTCAACAACGGAATCAGGATCGAAGCCGTGAAAATCACCAGCGCGATCGGGTAGGCACCGCTCCGCCAAAAGCTGATCATCCCGGCGGTGATCGTCGTCGCATCGACGTAGCCCAATTCGACAATCGTCATCACCGGCAAAATGTTCGCCGGGATGTAAAGCGCGGCTGCGGCGATCATCAAAGCCACCGTCCGTTGAATGCTGTTGGGCTTGCGGAGATGCAGGGCCGATCCACAGCGCGGGCATTTGCCGAGCGCAACCGGCGAGGTTTTCCCACAGGTGTGGCAGGATGCAAGGCCCCGGGCCGCCGCCCTTGGTAGAATCTCGCTCATCCTTTGGCCACCTCCAAGCGGTCCCACAATTCATCGCGGTCGATGCCCGCCACCGCCGCCGCCATGCAAAACATCAGGACACCGAATGCCCAGAACCCGACTCCAAAGTGCACATCCGCCACTTTTCCAAGTTTCAAAAGACTCACCAGCACCCCTAACAAAAACACCTCGATCATGTTCCACGGCTCGGTCTTATTCAACCATTTTGCCACCTGCCGAGCACCCGGCGCCGCCCGCCCGAACAAGAGTGGGCCGCAAACATAAATCAAGCTGGCCGCCAGCGACAGCGGCGTGACGATGGTAAATAACGCCAGCGCAACCCCCAAAATCGGGCTGCCCTGCTCGATCAGCGCCCCGGAGGCAGAACTCAGATTCAGGGTGGTCCGAATACTCGCCGCGTCCATCACGAGGAAGGGAAACGAATGCACCACCACCATCAAAATCAACGCGGTGATGGAAAATGCCGTGGCCCGCGCCAGGGACGCCGGGCGATTCTGATAGAGCACGGCGCCGCAGCGTTTGCACCGTGCCGCAGTGCCCTCCGGCACCGGCGCGGCCTCGTGCATGGTGTCACAAAAATGACACACGGAATAATGGGGTCCGCCCGGCGGTTTCGGCCACGGATGCCGAGACTGCTTGAGCCGCATCAGCGCCCGCTTGGTTTTGGTAAACTGGGAAATCATGGATTAGCGAAGTGCCACCACCCTCTGCGCGAGTTCTCCCAGCCCCTCGACTCCACATTCCACAAAATCGCCCGCCTGCAAATAGCGGGGTGGATGCATCTCCATCGCCAACTCGACCTCGTTGTCGAGTTTCGTCGATCCACGGGGAATGATCACGTCATCAAATGGCCCGCTCCAAGCACTCGTCGCCTTTATGAAAATCGCCGGCTCCACCGGAATCCCGTCACCGAGTTCCTTGGCATGATCCAAATAGTTTTTCCCGATACAAACGATTTTTGACGACCGGGCCACCGGCGGTCCCAGCCGGATCGAAGGGTCGATCTCATGCCCGCCGACGCAACCATCCGCCACCCACTCCGCCGGCGCCTCCAAGCCGCCTGACGCAAAAAAACCCTCATCGTAATCGAGAAATTCACCACTGGCATCGATCCGCCGGCCGTCAGGAAGCAGCACCCCGGGCTCCTCATGCCCCGCCTCACCAAATCGAATCAACTTCATGGGGGGATACTTTACCAACTGTGACGCTGAATCAAATTCCGAAATTGTGAAAAAACAACCCCACAGCCGATTGGCACGGTTTTAAGAATGCGATCCCGAGCTAAGAACGCAAAGCGGACCCAAAAAGCAGGGCGGCAGCGTGCCTAATCCGTGGCGGAGGTTTCCAACCGCCATGCCCAAAGAAAACTCAATCCTTCAACCACAGACACCCGCCCACAAAAGGATCGTCCAGAAAACGCACCACGAATCCGCCGAATCCAACGAATCTCAAACAGCATGGCTCCCAAGACCGTTAATCCCGGATTCGGAAATGGGTCCAGCGTCGCGTAAAACACAAACTGCCCGATAAGGAGGCACGACCTTACTGTCGTGCTGCCAGTGGCGGGCGCAAGAAAAGTGCTTCGCGCCAGGACTTGCGCACCGCACTGGCTAGGCGGACAGAAATGTCCACCCTCCTTAGTCTGGCCCCCATCCCCGGGAACGCCAACGTCCTCGTTGGCATGCGCCTGAACCGCCAATGCCCCGCCGCCCCCGACCTCCCATTGCTCCCCGCATCCCCAATCCTTCAAATCTTTGAACCGGAGGCCACAGCGATGAGTGAGCCGCTCCGACTTTCGATTTTTGATTCGGAGGGATTCAGTCGTTGCCATCTGTGGTTGGAGTGCCACTAACAATAGTCGCTCACTGCGATCCCGGCCCACTCCCAAAGTGCCCACCAAGGGCGGCAGCTTGCCCAATCCGTGGCGGCGGTTTCCAACCGCCATGCCCAAAGAAATCTATCCTTCAACCACAGACAACCGCCCCACCGAAAGTCATTTCAGAAAAGGCACCACGAATCCAACGAATCAGGTGAAACACCCCACCCATCGCGAAGCGAATTCACCATAACATCGGCGTCTCGCCCCACACCCGGGAACGCCAACGTCCTCGTTGGCATGCGTCGGAAGATATTAACCACAGATCACACAGAAAGCACGGATAACAAGAGAGTGACGAACGACGAAGAACTCACCCTTTGAGTGCATACCTCAACTCTTGCAAATTATTCTTATCTGTGTTTATCCGTGTTATCTGTGGTTCAATTTTCTGTTCTAAGTCTGAGGAACTCCGATGGTTTGATTTCTTCACCTCGGACTGCAGTACTCGTCCACCTCCCATCAAATTTCATCCTCTCCCTGGATTCGTAAGATTCGTAAGATTCGTGGTGCCTCAATCTACCTCTTTCACCCAGCCACCCACCACGCCGTTGGATTGACATTTGTTGAACTCCGATGGTCGATTTTTGATTTAACAGAACGCTTCCACCAGATCCAGCGGGCTCTCCACTCACAGCCTGTTAGCACCCGTCGCCACATGCAGGTAGATTTCCGTCGTGGAAATATCCTCATGCCCCAGCAGATCCTGGATGGTCCGCAAGTCCGTTCCTAGGTAATTCACTGAATATCAGCAATGAACTCCGAGCGAGCCATTCTCTTCGGGCACC
>JBBECN010000175.1:0-18325 GCA_040881795.1 Akkermansiaceae bacterium | reverse complement strand
GCATCCCCGCCTCTGCCCATCTAACTTTTATTCCCTAACAAACTGAATCCGCCCCACCCAGTTTCATGACGAATCCGGAAAACCTCTTTATGTTTTCAAGTTGTCTTGGGCTAATGGGATGGAAGGAATGAATCTCCTGCGCGAAGGCCCGAACAGCGCGGCCGCCCGAAGTTTTAAATTCAGGGCACTGGCCCAGCGCTGGCGGCCTCGATACGCTCGAGTGCTAATGCTAGGAGTCTACGGTGCCCCGGATGATGACACAGCGTGGAAACTCCTGCAGGGTAAAGTTCTGAAAGATATAACCTTTAATAATGTTAGATTCTAAGGCGCGCTGACACCGGGAAACTAGGATGGATGCCGCCATGGAGGATTCCCCACCTCACCCAGTGGTGCTGGAATAAAGCGGCCTTCTCCTCGATTCTCTTCGGCCGGCCCACTCTCTCAGAACTTCAGGAAAAACTCCGGGAAGCCAATAGGGTCAGTCCCGAAAATCGAGCACAAGGAATTTGTGAAGTCCGGCGAGGGTTGTCGCGACGCGCCTCTTTTTGTGCTCACGGCCGAATTGCGCCGTCGTCGATAGGGTCTCGATAGGGTCAGTCCTGAACGGTCGCCCCCGGTGCTTAAACTGATAGGCCTGGGAAGGGAGATTGCGAAACCCCGGAATACACCGAACTCACGGAAAAAGAAAAGGTGGTGTTGTTTGTGCCAGGCATCTTCCGAGTTCACAGACGTTCTATCCTAACTTTTTTACCTTCCGTGTGTTTGGTGTATTTTGATTCATGATTGTTGATCGGTCAGTTCGTCCATGTCCGCTGGGCTCCCATTGTGGTTCTCATTTCTGAATTTGGGATAGAGGGGCTATCCGCTCTCGGTGTGTTTGCTTTCGAATTCGTGTTGGATCATGATGGGCCGGCTTTGTGTTGGTGCCGTGTATGCGGTTCAGATTCGGAGCGAGACGCTCCGAGCACGGTCTGCGGCGAGACGCCGCAGCCACTTTTGCGCATTGCCTACGGCGAGACGCTGCTGCTATTCTTTGAAAAAATGGGGTCAGTGTGCAAATCTTGATAGAAAGATTTCCTCGATCTCTTAGGTCGTCAGTCGGCCCTTCCACAGGCCATCACCCCAATCACATCTCCAAATACGCCATCGCCGCTCTCACGTTCTCTCCTGCCCCCGCCGTAATCATTCTGGTGTTAGCAATAGGGACAGCCCACCGCCTCGCGAGAAATGCCGCTAATACCCTTTTCTCCCTCCCTCCGGTCCGATCCAACGGCTGGTTCAGGGGCCTCTTGCCAAAAGTAAATTCCTGCAGCCACAAACATGCTCCACAGATTGTATATCAATCACAGTATCCGTGCCGAACCCTGACTCACCGCAGCCTTTTGCGAGCAAGCCCCCGAGAAGTCCCACTGGTTTTTGAGCTCATCAAAATCGTTTCCCGCATCCGCGCGCTGGCGATAGAGTTGAGCGATTTGCAAAGGCGGCGGGTTGTGGCAACTCTGGCGCCGCAGTTTGTAAAAATTTGGTTGACGGGCAGGTGGGTGGTGGATTTAAGTCACACATCTCAATTGCGAATGAGTCTCATTAACGAATAATATGAAATTACACCCTACCGCCTATTTCATGGTCAGCCTTTCCGGTGCCGGTCTAGCCACCGCGCAAGATGCGCTGCAAACTCTGGAACCACTCACCGTGGTGGGCAGCCAGGAGGAAGTCTTCAAACAAGTCGGATCCGCGGCCTTCATCGGCAGCGAGGAAATCCGGCAAGCCAACGCATTGAACGTCAATGAAGTGCTGGCCAAAGTCCCCGGCGTTTATGTGCGTGAGGAGGATGGTTATGGGAACTTCCCGAACATCTCGCTCCGCGGTGCCGATGGAACCCGCAGTGAAAAAGTGACGATCATGGAGGACGGAATCCTCACCGCACCATCGCCCTACTCGGCACCCGCCGCCTACTACACTCCGCGCATCGCTCGGATGGCCGGAGTGGAAGTCCTGAAAGGCTCCTCCCAAGTCCGCTACGGCCCGCAAACCACGGCGGGCGTGATCAACTACCTTTCGACCGGAATCCCCGCAGAGCAGGGTTTCTACTCGCGCACCACCTACGGCAGCGACAACACGTTTTTCAACCACACTTGGTTCGGCGACACGGCGGACACCCAGGTCGGCCGGATCGGTTATCTGTTGGAACTCCACGCGCAAACCAGCGATGGCTACCGCGACACGGATTTCACCAACCGTGACAGCGGATTCAATCTGATCGAGCCGATGCTCAAACTTTTCTGGGAGCCAAACACCTCGCTGAAACAACGCTTGGAATTTAAAGTCGGCTACACCGATTTCGATTCGAACGAAACCTACACCGGCCTCAGCAACGACGACGTCGAATCCGACCCGGACCGCCGCTACGCCGCCACCCGGTTCGACGAGTTCGACTCCGAACACTGGCGCACCTATCTGAAATGGGTCGCCGAGCCCAGCGACCTGCTCCGCCTCGAAAGCGCGGTCTATTTCAACAGCTTCGAGCGCAGCTGGAACAAGCTCGACCAAGTCAACGGCACCGCCCTGCATGAAGGTTTGCTCGATCCTGCTAGAATCGCGGTTCTCAACGGCAGCACCCCCGGCACCATCCGCCTTACCGACAACATTCGCGCCCACGAATCCTACGGTTGGCAAAACCAAGTGAATTTCCGCTTCGAAACCGGCACGATTGAGCACGACCTCGCCGTCGGTGCCCGCTTCCACTACGACCGCGTCGATGCCGACAGACGTCGCACCACTTATAACGGGGTTGGCAACGGCGATTTCAACCTCTCGCTCGACACAGGGACCACCTTCAACGGCATCAACGAAGCCTTCGCCACGGCACTTTTCGTCGAGGATGAAATCCGCATCGACCGCCTCACCATCCGCCCCGGTATTCGCTATGAGTGGCTCGAACTCGACTTCACCGACGCTGCGGGAGCTCAGTTCTCGGGTAACGAAAACCTGTTCATGGCCGGCGTCGGCCTGAACTATGAAGTGGACAACAGCAACTCGATCTTCGGCGGTGCCTATCGCGGCGCATCCCCGGCCAGCCCGGAAGCCTATCTGGTGACCGGCACCGAGAGCGAAGAAAGTATGGGTTATGAAATCGGCTATCGCCACCGCCAGGACGCCTTCCAAGCGGAAGTCACCGGTTTCTACACCGATTTCAGCCAGCTGATCTCCACCGACGCCGGCCTCGGCTCCAGCAACACGGCGGAAAACGCGGGTGAAGCGGACGTCTTCGGCATCGAAGGCTTGGTGCAATACGACCTCGCCAAGCCGCTGGGCAAATCCTTCGGCCTGCCGGTTTATGCCAGTGCCACATGGACCAAAGCCGAGTTTAAAAACACCACCGCAGCCCTCGCAGGAGGCGGAGACGATGTTTATGCCGGCGGCAAGGACGGCAACGAAATCCCTTACGTCCCGGAATGGAAACTCGCCGCAGGCATCGGCTACGTCGCGGAAAATTGGGGTGTCAATCTCGACGCCAACTACGCCAGCAGCACCTGGGGCACCGGTTACAACGGCGACGCCCGTGTCGGCACCCCGTCCATCCGCGATGGTGAAACCGATGCGCTGCTGATTTTCAACCTGTCCGCCAATTACCGGATCAACGAGAATTTCAAACTGCTCGCTGGCGTCCACAACCTCTTCGACGAGCGCGGCATCGTCAGCCGGATCCCGGAAGGCCCTCGCGCGAACTCGCCGAGAACCCTCTACACCGGTATCGAAGCCAAATTCTGATTTCACCCATCTCAGGTTGCTTGCTCATGGGGGTCGGGGTCGTGTAGCCCCCGGCCCTTTGCCGACTGCTTCCAGGATTGTCATCCCCATTTCTCACGCCTAGTTTTCCGCCCGCCCGATGAATGCCCTGCTCCACGTCCTCAATATCGGCACGCTCGCCACCTGGCTGAGCGTGGCGGGTTTTGGCACGGTCGGGGTTTTGTTGCCGGCGTGGCATTCCCAGCCTGCGGCCGCTTTGCCCGACGAATTGGAAACCATTTGGGTCGCCCCGGACATCAATCTTGGCGCGGAAACTCCAGCGGATTCAGCTCCCGCGTCCTCCGAAAATTCGATTCCTGAAATTCCAGAAATTCTTCCCGCTCCACCGGAGCTGCCAGAAATCGCCGAGCTCGCCCCGCTGCCAGATATTCCCGACCTTCCGACGCTGCCGCAGCCCTCAGCAAGGCTCTCGCCGCATGCCAATTCCAGGCCGCCTGCGCAAGCCACCACTCCCCGCAGAACCGCCGCCCCCCCCCGCAGCGCCACCGGCACTCCCGGCAGCAGCCGCCCCGGCGCAAGCGGTGGCAGCAGCACCGCGGCCGCCAATGCCTCGCGACTCGCCGCTGGCCGCATGCCCGCGCCTTCCTACCCATCCGAAGCCCGCCGCAAGGGCCAGACCGGCACGGTGGTCATTGAATTCACCGTCGATTCGAGCGGCCGCGTCATTTCCGCCTACGCCAAATCCCTCTCACCCTGGCCGCTGCTCAACGAAGAAGCCGTCCGCACCGTCCGCCGCTGGAAATTCCCTCCCGGTGGTGTCATGAAACTCCAGCGCCCCATCGTTTTTCAACTCCGCTAAAATGCTCGCAAACATCGTTACCGAAACTTTCATCGAAGGCGGATGGGTCATGTGGCCCATCGTCGCTACCTTTTTCCTCGCCCTCTGCGTCATCCTCGACCGCACCGTCTGGTGGCTGCGTTTGAAGTCCACCCTCAAACCCGCCGCTCAGGAAAAAGCCCGCGACGCGATCGGCACCGGCGACTTCAACAGCGCTTGGAAGCTCGCTGAAACCTCCGACGATCCGTATCTCAACAACCTAACCGAAGGCATGACCCACGCGCACACCTCCATGCTCGCCGCCATGCAACTCCACGCCACCCACCTCATCGAGAAAGCCGAAGCACGCATGTGGGTCATCAGCACGCTCATCACCCTCGCACCGTTGTTAGGATTGTTCGGCACCGTCGTCGGCATCATGGGCTCGTTCTCCTCCATCGGCGACGACCAACTCGCCGCCTCCAAAGTATCCGGCGGCATTTCCGAGGCGCTCATCGCCACCGCAGCCGGCATCGCCATCGCCATCCTCTGCCTACTGCCTTACAACTTCTTCCGCAAGCGAGTCGCCGTGCTTCGCGGGTCCTTCGAGCGCTGGATCAACCACACCGAACTGCTCGTGAAATCCGCCAAAGAACACGGCCACGATCTCGAAAAATTCGCCGCCAACCTGCCCAAGCGCTGATGCCCGTCCAACTCAAAAGCAGCTCTTCGGACGACGAAGGTGATGAAGCACGGATCGAGATCATTCCGCTCATCGACATCATGTTTTTCCTGCTCGCCTCCTTCATGTTGGTGAGCCTCAGCATGACGCAGCTCCACCGCGTGCCCATTGCGCTGCCGGACGCCTCCACCGGCATCGCCGATTCGCAAGCGCCGCCTTTCCAAATCGCCGTCGATGCCAACGGCGTGACCACTTGGGATGGGGCGATCGTCACCCTAACGGAAATCACCACCCGCCTCAAAGCCGAAGCCTCGCCCGACGAATCCCGCGTGATCATCGCCGCTGATGAAAACGCACGCCACAAACAAGTGCTCGCCGTGCTCAACGCCGTGCGCGATGCCGGCCTTGAAAAAGTCAGCTTCGAGTCGAAATCCCCCAATCCCTAAAGCGTGAAATCCCGCGTTCTTCCCATCCTCAACGCCATCGGCTGCCTGATCCTCACCGGTCTCGTCGTCAGCCAGTGGCGCTTGGAACGCGAGCACCTCGGCGACATCAAAAACCTCCAGTCCGAACTCGCCGGATCGCGGGAAGATCTAATTGCCGGGATCCAGCGCAGCGCCACGCTCGAGCGCGACATCGCCGCGTTGAAGGAATCCATCGAAGCCACCCAACAAGCGGCCGAAGCCGCCGCCCACAGCCTTGCCGAGCAAAGTTCGCAAGCCGAAGATCTACAAACCGAGCTCGCCACCACCCGCGAGCAGGCCGCCACTCAGATCAAAGCCTGGGAAGACGCCATCGCCGCGCGCGACGCCAAACTCGAGGAGCTCAACGCCGCTCTAACCGCCACCCGCGCGCGCCTCGATGAAGCCGTCACCAAGCTCAAGGCCGCCGGAGCGAGATAACAAAAGCGTCAAATGATCTCATCCAAGAAGAACCCACGGGGGTGTCCGGCAGAAGATTTGCGGGTTGCCAAGGGGGAAAATGGGGGATAACTTCCCGCCCGGCAGGTTTCCGACCTCGGAATTTGTCTGATGAACCGATCGATTACCGCTGTGGGATTTTTGGATGCCATCAAACGCTGGCGCTTGGCCCGACAGGGTCTTTCGTCTGGCAAAAAACGCCGTGTTCACAGCGAGAATCCTGTCATCCAGGCACTGGAAGACAGCATTTGGGTGAAACTCGTCTTTTACGTCACCTTTGCGGTGGGGTGTTCGGTGCTGGTTTTAAAGGGGGCGGCGGGCACCGGCTTCGCGGATGATCCGCTCAAGGGCGCGCTTTACGGCCTAGTCATCGCAATCACCGGGGTGGTGATGTTCCAAGTCAGCCTGCAAACTTCGTGCCGCCGCAACAGCCGGGTGTTCCTCGTGCTCGGTGGTTTGATGGGGCATTTGGTCTTGCTGCGGGTGGTCATGTCGCTGGCCGACTTAGGGTCGATTCCCGAGGTTTACCGGTTTTTCTTCGTACCTTTCGCACTCGCGCCGATGCTCCACGGGGTGTTGCTCGGGCGGGCGGTGGGCGCATTTTCCGCTGTTTACGTCACCTTGATCGGGTGCTTGCTCGTTCCTCAGAAAGAAGTGCAGGGATTCATGATTCTCAGCCTGGTCGGTGGCATCACCTGCGTCTTGCTGGCCAACCAAGTGCGCAAGCGGATCCAGCTGTTGCAAGCCGGCATCTACGTCGGCGGCGTGACTTTGATTCTGGGAATCCTACTCGGGCGGCTCGATATCGTCTCGGTTTTTGGACCGGATTCGATGCAGCATTTGAGCGAACTCGGCAGCGGCAGTGCTGCCGCATTCGGCACGGCGGTGCTCACCGCGCTGCTGATCAGTGGCTTGCTGCCGATCTTCGAAGGCTTTTTCCAACTCACCACGGACATCAGCTGGCTGGAACTCAGCGATTTAAACCACCGCCTGCTGCGCCAGATGCAGCTCGAAGCACCGGGGACTTTCCACCACAGCCTGGTCGTCGCCGCGCTGGCGGAGGCCGCCGCTGAGAAAATCCAGGCCAACGCGCCGATGTGCCGGGTCTGTTCGTATTTCCACGATGTTGGGAAGTTGAAAAAACCCGGCTACTTCATCGAAAACCAACACGACGGTGCGGAAAATCCCCATGATACGCTGACGCCGACGATGAGTTCGCTGATCATCATTGCCCACGTCAAGGATGGCGTCGATCTGGCGGTGAAGCACAAGCTCAACCCGCGCATCATCGATGTGATCCAGGAGCATCACGGCGATTCCCTCGTTTATTATTTCTACCGGCGCGCCCAGGATCAAAAGCGCGCGGAGCTACAAAAAGTGGACCGCCGCTTGGAAAATCCCGAGGATCTACCGATGATCGAGGAGAAGAATTTCCGTTATCCCGGGCCTCGTCCAAGCACGCGCGAGAGCGGCATCATCGCCTTGGCGGACAGCGTGGAAAGCGCGTCTCGCTCGTTGCAAAAACCCACTCCGGCCAAAATACGCTCGCTCGTTGAGGACGTCGTCCGCTCGAAAATCAACGACGGCCAACTCGACGATTGCCCGCTCACGCTGCGTGAACTCGCGATCGTCAAAGAAAGTTTCTCCGGCACACTTCGCAGCATGCTTCACAGCCGGATCGACTACCCGAAGGATGACAGCACTCCCACTGCCACCCGGCGGATCAGCAGCATGGATCGTGACGTCACATCCGGTGGTCGCGTGATTCAGATGCAAAAACGCGCCTGAGTTCCACCCTAACAAAAATTCATCCATGTCGCTCGAAGTCATCATCGGCAATCATCAACAGGCGACTGATATCCCAGAGAGCTGGCTGACCGCGCTGGAAACCGTCGCCCACGAAGCCGCCGCACTGGCTTTGGAAAATGCGACGGTCGAGGATTCGCCGTTGTCGTGTTTGGCCACACTGGAAGTCGCCTTGGTGGATGATATCACCAGCGATCAAGTCCACCGTGATTTCATGGACATCGAGGGTGCCACCGACGTCATCACCTTCCATCATGGGGAAATCGTCATCGGCGCGGAAGTCGCCGAGCGCCAAGCTGCCGAATATGGTGAACCGCTGGCGCGCGAGGTCCTGCGTTACCTCGTCCACGGACTGCTCCACCTCGCCGGCCACGAAGATGCCGATCCCGCCGAGCGCGCGACCATGGAAGCCGCGCAAGAGATGATCGTCGCCCGGCTCTGGACCGCCGAGTTGAGCATGCGCCTGAGCCTTTGATTTCCAAAATGAGCCGAATCCGCCACTCCGTTTGCAAATGGTGCCATGACAGCATCCCGTTGGAAGACCTCTGCATCGCCGCGAAAGACATCGGTTTGGAATCGATCGAACTGCTCATGCCCGAGGATTTACCGACCCTCAAAAAGCACGGACTCACCTGCGCGATGGTGAGTTTCCCCACCGGCAAGACCGCCGACGGCACCACCGTGGGCACCATTGAAAAGGCATTCAACCGCCTCGAACACCACGACGCGCTGGTCGCGATCTACGAGCCACACCTGATCGCCGCTGCCGCCGCCGGCGCAAAAAACGTCGTCGTCTTCTCCGGCAATCGCGACGGACTCAGCGATGACGAAGGCCTGCGAAACTGCGCCACCGGCATCCTGCGGATTCTGCCGCTCGCGGAAAAATTGGGGCTCACGCTGGTGATGGAATTGCTCAACAGCAAAATCGATCACCCGGGCTATCAATGCGACCACACCGCCTGGGGCGTCGAGCTTTGCAAACTCATCGGCAGTCCGAATTTTGGGCTGCTCTATGATATCTATCACATGCAGATCATGGAGGGTGACATCATCCGCACCATCCAACGGAATCACCCACACATCGTCCACTATCACACCGGCGGCTGCCCTGGGCGCAACGAAATCGACGAGGGCCAGGAGTTATACTATCCGGCGATCATGCGTGCGATCGCGGACACCGGTTATCGGGGATTTGTCGGCCAGGAGTTTGTGCCGTTAGGAAGTGATCCGCTGGCAAGCCTCCGCCAGGCGGTGGAGATTTGCAGCGTCTAACGATACGCCGTCAGAACTCCGAACGCAGCCCGACCACCAGCCCACGGCCGGGAAGCGGCGCGATGTCCTTGAGGAATGAGGTGCTTTGGCGGGCTTCCTGATCGAACAAATTGACGGCCTTGACGTAAAAGGTCGTGGCCACATCACCGACTTGCAGGTCGTAGCTGAGCCCGGCGTTGACGAGGAAATAGCCATCGGTCGGCAGTTCGTAATCCGCGATGCGGTCCTGATTCGCCGCCCACTGGCCTTCCAGCCGGGCACCGAAGTCATTGCGCTGATAGTCCAGCGTGAGGGAACTGCGGAACGGCGGAATCCGTGGCAACGCCTCGCCACTGTCGCGGTCTTCCGCGTGCACGTAGTCGGCGCGGAAAATCAGGTCGAGCCGCTCGCTAACAGGACTTTTCGCTTCGCTGCTGGCCACCGGTTTCAACAGATGGAAGGCGACTTCGATTTCGCCGCCGTAAAAATCCGCGCCACTCGCCTGATAGGCGAATTCCGGGAAGGCCTCGCCGTCGTCGATGAAGTCGTTGCCGGTGGGTTGCAGGCTGATGAAATCATTGAATCGATAATAGAAACCACTCACGCTGCCCGTAATCCGTCCGGCGTTCTTCCGCAACGATAGATCGATGGAAAGCGAGTCCTCGTTGCCCAGCGTGGGATCGCCGATTTCAAAGGTCCCGGTGGCGACGTGGAGTCCGTCTGCTAACAACTCCACATAGGTCGGCGGGCGCTGGCTGTAGCCGACTGCAAGCGTGACGGCGTAGTCCTCAACCGGATTGTAAACCACGGCGGCGGACGTGCTGAAAGCGTCGAAATCCAAGTCGAGCCCCGCCGTTTCGTTCGTCTGGTAATCGTAGCGCAGGCCGAATTGCAGCGTGACGGGATCGAGTTTTACTTCTTCGAAGGCAAACACCGAGTTCACCCGGTTGTCCACTTGCGGCAGGAATGCCTCGGCCCCGAGCGCGGAGAAATCACTGGCCTGCGTCTCAAATCCAATGGCCCCTTCGAAACCTCCGATCTTCTCGTGAATCAACTCCGCACGGGCGTTGTATCCTTCGATCAAAAACTTCGTGCCAACCTCACTCCCCTCCAGCTCCACATGATCGTAATCGGTATAGCCGGCCTTGTAATTGATTTCCTTGATCCACGCGTTCGGGTTCTGGAAAGCACCGCGCAGGTCCCACCGGCGTTGGCGCAAATCGATGGTGACGTCCTCTTCCGCCACCGTGCCGTAGAGCGAATCCATCCCGGAGTAGGAAAGCCCGACAAAGCCCTTGTCCCAAATGTAGGAGCCGCCGATCGCCGCGCCTTCGGAATCGGTGAAGCTGTTAGGCAGGGTGCCGCGCGCCTCGTCCGGCTGCGGATCCTCCTTACGCAGTTTCGCGGAGCGGGCGTATCCGGGAATCTCGATGTCGCTGGTTTCCCGGCTGAAGGCATCCACGTGAAAGGCGAACGGCCCCGCGCCCCAATTGGCTGCGCCGGAGATGGATTTCGCATCGTCCACCGAGCCGTAATGGGTCGCGAAATTTCCCGTCGGCCAGACTCCGTCAATCCGCTCCTGCGGGATGCGATCGTCGATGACATTGACCACCCCGCCCACTGCATTCGGGCCGTAGAGCAAGGTCGCCGGGCCGCGCACGACCTCCACCGAGCGGATGCTGGAGGGATCGGAAGCGACGGCGTGATCCGGGCTGACGTTGGAGACATCGAGCACCGAAGTTCCGTTTTGCAAAATCCGGACCCGGTCCTCACCGAGGCCGCGGATGATCGGGCGGCTCGCACCGGGGCCAAAGTAGGTCGCGCTCACTCCGGGTTGGCCGCTGAGCGTCTCGCCCAAGGTCGGCTGGAGTTTTTCCCCCAGTTCCCTGCCTTTTAAGACAGACGTCGGCTGGGCGAGTTCGAAGAGAGTGCGATCCAGCGGGTTGGCAGTGACCACCAGTTCATCCAGCCGCTGAGGCAGAAGGTCTGGCGACTGGGCGAGCAACGGGCTGGTCAAAGCGAGGGGAAGAAGGTGGCGAAATTTCATGGCGCGGGGCCAATTCCCCACAAACGCAATCGGAATGCAAGAGCATATTTCAAACAGGCACAAATCGAGTGCGTGAAACCGCACTTGAAGATTTCACGCGCAGGCAACAGGCTCCGCAGCAATGCCAAACCACTCTGCCCCTGCTCCGATGAGCCGCCGCGAAGCGCCGTGGCTGGCGGGAATGCGGGCGGCGCGGGCAAATCTGGTACCCGGACTGATCGTGCAGGCGCTGATGTTGGGGATGGTGCTGGCGTATTATTTCCACCCGCCGATGCGGGAATGGCTCAACGGGCTGGCCGCGATCAAACAGCGCTGGAGTTATGGCTACTCGGCGCTCGCATCCATTTGCGCCGGGGCCCTGGTGCCGGAGTTGTTACGGATTTTCGTGTTCCAGAAAGGGAGATTCCACCGCAGCAACCTCGTGAACCTCGGTTTCGCCATCCCGTTCTGGTGTGCCATGGGCGTGATCGTCGATTTTTTCTATCGCTGTCAGGCGGGATGGTTTGGCGCGGAGGTCAGCTTCCCGGTGGTGGCAAAAAAAGTGCTGGTGGACCAATTTCTTTACAACCCCCTCTTCGCCGCACCGGTAACCGCCTGGCTTTACGATTGGAAAAACCGCGGCTTCCCACGCGCGGGCCTCGGCGGGTTTTTCACCGCCACTTATTACCGCAACACCGTCGTGCCGACTTTGTTTGCAACTTGGGGAGTGTGGATTCCGATCGTGGCGATCCTCTATTCGCTGCCATCGTTGCTGCAAATCCCACTGTTCGCCCTCGCGCTCTCGCTGTGGGTGATACTCTACACTTGGATGAGCGAGCAACGGGCTTGAGTTTGGATGAAATTCCGGCGGCCGCCGACACCATCAAGCCGGATGTCCGCCGCTTGTCGGGATTCCGGTTGGTTGAGGGCACTCTTCATCGGCGGCGCGATTTGCGCGGTCGCCACCATCCCACTCAGCCCCTCGAGCGGAGGAAATCTGGCGCTCGCCTTGATGGTGGCCGCCGCCGGCGCACTGCTGCTGGCCCGCGCATTCTCCAGTTCCAAATCCGTGATCAGCACGTGGCTGCCGGCGCTGGCGCTGGTGGTGATTTTCGCAAGCTCGCTGGTGCCGCTGATCGACCGCGGACAAGGGCCCGGCGGATTCTACGGCGACTCCACCCGAGTCCCATTTTGGAGGGCGGCCTAAGAAATCGCGACCAACTATCCGTGGCTGGGAGGAGGGCCGGGAAGTTTCACTTGGAATGTTCTCCACGTGATGGAGGGGCTCAGCGACGAACCGGTGATGCCGCAGCTTGTGGCCTGCGCCAAACCCGGATGCACCCGCATCTGCCGTGGCCGAAAACGAAACCGCCCAGGTGGACCGCCCTTTTCTATTGGCTGTCAAAACCCATGTTGCTGATTTCTCAGCCGGTCAGCCAGGTGCCCTTTCCCAGCTGATCGCGACGCTTTCGCAATCGGTGGACGGGACTTGGCGCCGAGGGGCTTGCCGATTGGCCTATTGGTCGAAAGCCGGGGATGAGGAAGTTCTCAGCAAGGCGGTCCGCGACCTCGGGATCCGGTCCGACGACGAACTCCACAGCCTTTCTCGCGCGATGGCTCGCAGCGTGGCACGCCCCGCCGTAGCCAGCAGCCGTGGCGGGGATGCACTCAGGAAACTGACGCTTGCCGGGGTGGCGGGTCGATCCCGGCTCGGCGCTGCTGCTCGCGGAAATCATCGGCTGGACGGGTGATTTCCAATCCGCGCTCTCGTATTATGACCATGCGATTGCAGCCCAGGGGCGCAACGAAACGCTGTTCATGGCCCACGCGTTCAAAGGGCAGCATCTCTATGAAATCTACACCTCGGCAGTTGCTGCCGGTCAGCGCGACCGACAAAAGTTTTACGCCCGGCAAGTGGTCGAGAGTTTTCAAAAGGCCAATGCCGCGATGAAACATTCCGGCCGGCTGGCTCCGGGGTTTTCCCAGATGCTGAAAGAATGCGAAACCTTCGCGCAGAAGGAAATGTAAACCGCAGCCGTGACGCAGAGGTGACCACCAGCCTTGCGTGCCCGTCAGGGTGGTGGTTGACTACGGCCGAAGATGTTCAACACCCATCCGAAATGGATTGTGATCGGCGGGTGTATTCTGGCGTTTCTCAGTTCGGCAACCAACGCGGGATTCCTGATTCACCTCGGCACATCGGTCAGCCACCTGACGGGTGATGTGTCCAAAGTGGCAGTGGATGTGGTGCGCGGAAACCGCGAAATGGCGATCGAGGCGTGGACGTTGTTAGTCGCTGCCCTTTCATTCGTCGGCGGCGCGATGGCGGCGGGGTTTTTCATCCACCATCCGAGCTTGGATTTGGATCGGCCTTACGGTCGCTCGGTTTCGTGCATCGGGCTTTGCCTGTTAGGATCGCATTTCGCAATGGACAGCATGACGTGGCTGGCGGTTGGTTTGGCGGGTTTCGCCTTTGGATTTCAAAACGCCCTCGCCACCCACTACCGCGGGATGGTCCTGCGCACGACCCACCTCACCGGCTTGCTCACCGACTTCGGGGTGAACCTCGGAATGCGACTCAACGGGCACGAGGTTGCCATCTGGAAACTGATCGTGCCGGGCTCGTTGATTGTGAGCTTTTTCATCGGTTCCGCCGTGGGGGCCTGCATCGTTCTGTGGTGGCATTTGCCGTTCGCGCTGCTGCTCTCGATGGCCTATCTGTTCGGCGGGCTCTGCTGGACGGCTTTCAAGCACCTCGTGATGATGCGGCGGCAAGCGGGCGGATCACGGGACGCGCGGAAACTTTGAGAAATCCGGCACGCGTTTTTCGAGGAAGGCTTGTTTTCCCTCGCGGCCTTCCTCGCTCATGTAGTAGAGCAGGGTGGCGTTGCCGGCAAGGTCGAGCAGGCCCATTTGGCCGTCGCAATCCGCGTTGAGCGCGGACTTGAGGCAGCGCAGGGCGAGCGGCGAGTGGGCAAGCATTTCGCGGCACCACTGGAGGGTTTCCTGTTCGAGATCGGCGAGGGGGACCACGGTGTTGACGAGGCCCATGTCGAGCGCTTGCTGGGCGTCATACTGGCGGCAAAGATACCAGATCTCGCGGGCCTTTTTCTGCCCGACGATGCGGGCGAGGTAGCTGGAGCCGAGGCCACCATCGAACGAGCCGACTTTGGGTCCGGTCTGGCCGAAGCGGGCGTTGTCGGCAGCGATGGTGAGATCGCAGACGATGTGCAAAACGTGGCCGCCGCCGATCGCATAGCCCGCGACCATGGCGACGACGGGCTTGGGCAATGAGCGGATTTTTTTCTGAAGATCGAGCACGTTGAGACGCGGGATCCCGTCCTCGCCGATGTAGCCGGCGTGACCGCGGACCTTCTGGTCGCCGCCGGAGCAGAACGCAAGGTCGCCGGCACCGGTGAGAATGATCGCGCCGACCTTGGGGTCCTCGTGGGCGAGATCGAAGGCGACGAGCATTTCCTTGACCGTCAGCGGGCGGAAGGCATTGCGCACTTCCGGACGGTTGATGGTGATTTTGGCAATGCTTCCTTCATCCGTCGTTTCATAACGGATGTCCTCGAATTCGCGCACGGTAGTCCACATAAGCGTGGCAGCTTAACAACTCTAGGCGACGGCGCAACCCTGATACCGGGTGAAGTGCACCAAATCAAGTTAGATCGATTGGCCACCCCACTCATCGGAAAATCAGAGTTGACTCCGCCACACCTCGCGGCGGTGCTCAGCCGCCATTCGATGCTCTAGCTCTGCCTTGTTCTAGCCGGTCTTGAGAAAATGGCCGACTTGATCGGCAAACCAAGCCTCCGCATCCCAAGGCACGCGGTGTCCAGCACCGGGCGCGATCACCAAGCGCGAATTGGGCATTTTTGAAACCGCCCGCTCAGCGAGGACGCGGAACTTGATATCGTTTTCTCCGACGACCCAGAGCACCGGGATGGAAATTTCGCCGAGCCGCTCCCACAACGGCTCTTGGGCTCCGAGCGACCAATCGACGAAGCTGCGCGCCACTTCGCGCCGCCGCTGCATCAGGCTGCCGGATGCCCCGGGGTCGCGCATGGCGGCGTTCCCGAGCACCGTCTGGGCATTCCAAGTATTTAAAAACTGCTGCCAATTCCCGGTGAGCGCCTCGGTGGCCCACTCGGTGTCCCTAGCCCGCCGCTGCGCCCGCTCCGCTTCATTTTCCAATCCTGGATTCGCGGAAACAATGACCGCCGCCTGCCAGGGATGATCTTTTTCCAACAACGCATGCAGCGCCATCCGCCCGCCCATCGAGTAGCCTAACAACGCCCGCCCGTTGCCGCGGAACACCTGGCCGCTGGCGTCGGCATTCAAAGCCTTGCCAAAATCCGTTAGGGAAAGCGGGCAACATTCCAGAAAGCGCCACAAGTCCACCGCGCGGCTACCGATGCCTTGAATGGCGAGTTGTTTCGCCATGCCACGCCAATCCGCCGCCATGCCGACGGCACCATGCAGGCACCAGCATTCCAGCGGGCCGGCCTCGCGGCGCTCATCGGTTTCCTTGGAGAACTGGATCACTTTTGCGGGATCATGGTATTACCCTTGGCGATCAGCTCCCGGATTTGTTCCTGCAACTCGGGGCTGCCGATCGCACCGAAGATCAACGCCAACACCGCCGCCACGGCCAAAATTGCCAGCAGGATCACTCCCCAATAAATGATCGCAAGCAGGATCCCGATACCATCGATTTTTTTATGATAGGCATATCCGGCGGGACAGGCGAAACACCGATAACCGACCCAGAAATTAAGGAGCGGCACCAAGTTTCCCAAAAACCACCAGCCGCTCATGCCAAGGTTACCCAGCCGCCCGCCGTCGGCATCCTGACCGGGCGTCGCGTAGGGGTCCGCCGCCGGCACGAGTGCGTCCTCCGGTTCTGAAGCCGTGCTACGCTCGAACAAGCCCTCGATTTCCCCCGCCGGTGTCCACTCGTCCATGCCATGTTTCCAGGCCTGGCCGAGGCGCGGATTGAGTCCGCCTTCTTTGGCCTTGATCACCAAATCGGCGAAGGCCACCGGACCGAGACGTTCCCCAGCGCGAGAGTAAAACCAAGCGTCCTGCGGCATGTCATCCATGAATGTTAAATATTCAAATCTATAAAATCTGTCAAACATCACTTCCGCGGTGCCGATTTCCACATGGCGGGACTTGTCAAAAAGCATGGCGTGGAGAAACTACTTCCATCCGGTGACGAGCAAGGCGGCGCATCGATTTCAAACAACACTCATGCACTTTCTGGGAATTGAAATTGGCTCCGGTGGCACGCGCGCGGTCGCCTTGGACCTCGAGGCGGCCGAAATCCGGGCCGAGGCGTGGGTGCCACACGACTGGATCGAGGGCCTGCCTGCCGGATACCGCGAGCAAAACCCGGCGCAGTGGATCGATGCCGTAAACCGTGCCGTCCACCAGTGTCTCGCCACCCTCGGAAGCGAAAAGCAACGCGTCGCCGCCATCGGCGTGGCGGGTCCGCAGCGCGGCTTGGTGATGCTCGACGAGGCGAATCGGATCATCCGTCCGGCAAAACTCGCGGGCGACGTCTCGGTAAAACGCCAAGCCGATGAAATCGCACGCGCCTTCGGTGGCACGCCCGGCCTGATCGAACTGGCCGGCCAGGCACCCGGCGTCGAATCCGCCGCCGCCGAATGCCTCTGGCTCAAACAACACGAACCCTATCATTTCCAACGCGCCATCAGTCTGCTCACGCCGCAGGATTTCATCGCCTACTGGCTCACCGGCGAACGTGGGACCGAAGCCGGAAGTGCCTCCACAACCGGATTGTTAGATGTCCGGAAGCGCATATGGTCCGCCGCGCTGCTCGATTTCATCGATCCCCAGCTCGCCTCGCTGCTGCCGCCCATCGGCACGCCGGATCAACCGCGCGGACGGCTTCGGACGGCGCTTGCCCGGGAGTGGGGCCTATCAGAAGCAGTGCAAATCGGCGCCGGCAGCCCCTCGCCGATGCTGGCCGCACTCGCCGCCGGTTGCGTCACCCACGGGACAGTGGCCGTGGAACTCGGTGCCACCGGCGTGATCGTCGGCGTGGGCGAAAACCCGGTCATCGATTATCGCGGAGAAATCACCCCGCTTTGCAATGCCACCGGCTCATGGCTGGGGCTGGCCACCACCATTAACACGGCCGTGGCCCCGGAGGTGATGCGACGGCATTACGGCTGGTCTGCGGCGCAGTTCGAATCGATGGTTGCCAGCGTTTCACCCGGCGCGGACGGACTGCTGCTTCTGCCGTATTTCAGTGGCGAGTCGATCCCGCGCCTGCCTGATGGCCGTGGCGTGCTGCATGGCATGACACCTGACAATTTCACCCCGGCGCACATGGCACGGGCCACTGCGGAAGGCGTGGCGCTGGGCATCGGTTATGCGATGAGCCGGTTGCGCGAACTCGGATTCGATCCGGCGGAGATTCGTCTGTTAGGCCCAGGAGTGGCCAGCCCGGTCACCCGGCAGATGTTGGCGGATGTCTGCGGCGCACCGGTGGTTCCAGTCTCCAGCAGGCAGGGAGCCGCGGTAGGCGCTGCGATGCAGGCTGCCGTCACGTTTTTTAAACAAAGCGGGGAATCGCTGGGCTTCGAAGAGATCGCCGCCTACCTGGTGGCCGGAGATGCGGCATCACGCTGTGATCCGGACCCGCAAGCGCACGATATCTATCAAGAGGTGATGTCCCGCCAGCAATACCTCGTCGATACGCTGCATCCCGCGGGATTTCTTTGAGCGGCTCCATCTACCAAAGACGGACCGACTGAAGCCCAATACATCTGGCCAGCTAGGATGCTAGGCAAAGGAGCCATTGGCGATGGGCTTTTGGGAATGGGTGTAAGGGATCCCGGCGAGCTGGCCGGTGCTAAAATTGGCGCGGGTTTTGATTTGGCCTTTCGTGTCGGAGACGGTGGAAAGTCCCTATCAAACCCTTACCCGTAAGTCCCTCATGCTCCAAAGCTCCCCCGCCGCTGGAGCACCGCTCCCCCGCATCCGCCGTGCACCGTCCTTCCGCTTCGCCGTGAAACGCTCCCGCGCTCCCGCGAACG
>JBBECN010000174.1:0-2817 GCA_040881795.1 Akkermansiaceae bacterium | reverse complement strand
CCGGCCTCGCCGTCATCAGTTCTGAGGAAGCGCGCGCCGAAGCGGAAATCGCCACCGCCTGCACTTCCCTCAAACGCAAACTCCACGCCTGGTCCTCCAGCGAGGGCCTGGTTGACGTGAAGGACAACCGCGTCACCGCCTGTCCCGATCCGCTCGAAGCCCTCCAGCTGCTTGACGGCATGTTCGCCACCGACAGCCCGCGCCATGTCGTGCTGTTCCGCGACCTGCAACTCCACATGGATCAGAGCGACCCGATGCTCGTGCGCCGCATCAAGGACATCCTGCGCTTAGCCAAGGCCAACGGCCATTCCATCGTCCTGCTAGGTTGCCGTCTCAATCTCCCCCCGGAACTCGAACACGAGATTACCCACGTTGACTTCAGCCTGCCCGATACCGCCCGGCTCGGCGTCGTGCTCGATGGCATTTTGAAATCCGCCAAGATCAAGAACGTGCACGAAGTCGTCCGGGAGTCCGCGTTGCAGAGTGCGCTCGGTCTCACCACCACCGAGGCGGAAAACGCGTTCGCCCTTTCGGTCGTTGAAACCAAGGGCATCGACCACAAGGTCGTCGCCCGCGAGAAGGCCCGCACCTTGAAGAAGAACGGCCTAGTCGAAGTCGTGGAAGCCACCACGTCGCTCGACGACATCGGCGGACTCGGATTGCTCAAAGACTGGCTCACACGCCGGGCCGGAGCGTTCAGCGAATCCGCCAAAGCCTACGGCCTACCCGCACCCAAGGGCTTGCTCATCGTCGGTATCCCCGGCACCGGCAAAAGCCTCACCGCCAAAGCCACCGCCGGAGCCTTCGGCCTGCCGCTGCTGCGCCTCGACATGGGGCGTGTGTTCGGCGGCATCGTCGGCCAGTCGGAAGCCAACCTTCGATCCGTCATACAGACCGCTGAGGCCATCGCGCCCTGCGTCTTGTGGATTGATGAGATCGAGAAGGGTTTCAGCGGTTCACAATCGAGCGGCAGCACCGACGGCGGCACCTCCTCCCGGGTATTCGGCTCGTTCCTGAGCTGGATGCAGGAGAAAACCAAGGCCGTCTTCGTCGTCGCCACGGCAAACGATGTTTCCAAGCTCCCGCCCGAGTTCCTGCGGAAGGGGCGCTTCGACGAGTTATTCTTCGTCGATCTGCCCGATGCCCTGGAGCGCGCACAAATCTGGGACATCGTCATTGCCCGCCACGGTCGCCGGCCCACCGATTACGACACCGTCGTCCTGTCCCGCGCCTGCGAGCAGTTTACCGGAGCGGAGATCGAAGCGGTATTCATCGACGCCATGCACGAGGCATTTGCCGAAGGTCGGGAACCCGGACCGAAGGACATCCTCACGGCGATGACCAACACGGTCCCGCTCGCCAACCTGATGGACGGCCAGATCAGCGCCCTGCGCCACTGGGCCAAAGGCCGCGCTCGCGAAGCCGCCACCCGCAACACGCCCGCCCGCAACGGCAGGCGGATGGCGGAGGCGAACTGAAATCAACCCGGCAGCCGCGTTCCCGGAACCTACCGGGACGCGGCTGTTCACCCCTCAAACACCATCATGCCCAACTGGTGCCAAAACCACCTGACGGTGAATGGCGCGACACCTGAATTTCGCGCCTGGCTGGAAGGCGGTTTCTCCTTCCAAAGGATGAAACCCGTGATCCCGGCCGACAGCCCCACCCAATGCCCCGCATGGGGAACCAAGTGGGATTTGGACGACAACGAACAGCGCGAGGTCGCCTCCGAACTTCTGGAAATCGGCACCTCATTCTTCGACACCGCGTGGAGTCCTCCGCTCGGAGCACTCACCGCCCTCTCCGCAATGTTTCCCGACGACACGCTCGTCCTCGATTACCACGAACCCGGAATGGGGTTCGCAGGCCGCGCCATTTTCGAAGGCGGCGGCTGCGATGACGAGTCCACCGATGAAACCGCCGAAGTCAACCGCATCGCCTGCGAAATCTTCGGCTGGGACTTCGATGAGGAAGAGTCCGTCTCCTGAACCAATCTCCACCGGGGCAGTGCCCGTCTTGTAGTGCTTTTATCCGGATGGCCTTGAGCCTGCCCGGAACTGCCCCGGTGGTCCTTTCCAACAACTTTCTCACAACCCGCCCCCGCTCTTTAGCGAGGGCCATCCCAGCGGCACGATATGCCCAAGCGCCACCAGGACCCTACACCGGGCCGCCATCGAGAATCCCCCCGGTTCCCGATGGCGGCCTCTTCATTTCCAAACCTCTCCTCCAATAACAAATAACAAATAACCGATAACAACATGAATACCCCCACCATCCAATCCACCTCCCTCTACTTCCGTGAGGGCAACTCCGACAAAGAATACCACGCTGCCATCGAACCTGAAGGCGAGGGCTACATCGTAACCTTCGCTTACGGCCGACGCGGCAATACCCTGACCACTGGCACCAAGACCCCGCACATCGTCACTCTCGAACAGGCGACCGCCATCCACGCGAAGCTGATCCGCGAAAAGTCGGCTAAGGGTTATAGCGAATCCGGCGAGTCCGGCGAGACCGCCAAACCCTACCGGCAATCCGGCAGTGAGGGAAATGACAGCGGTATCCGCTGCCAACTCCTCAACCCGGTCGAACGCACTGAGTTGATGCGTCTGATCACCAACCGCACCCACTGCCTCCAACCGAAGCATGACGGACGTCGACTCATGGTCCGCAAACAGGGCGACACCATCACCGGCATCAACCGCCGGGGCTTGGTGGTCGCCGTCCCAGACGCCATCCGGGAAGCGGTCGAGCACATCCCGTTCGATGTCCTCATCGACGGCGAGGCCGTGGGCGACACGCTCCACGCCTTCGACC
>JBBECN010000173.1:0-2840 GCA_040881795.1 Akkermansiaceae bacterium | reverse complement strand
CTCAGCCTGATGTCGCCAGAAGTAAGCCTCGTGATGGTGATCGGCGCGGAAGTCGTGGCTTCCGCACTGTTGGTGCTCGGGCTGATAACGCGCCTCGCCGCATTTATGTTCGGCTTCGCGATGGTGGTCGCCGCCTTCGGCGCACACGCGGCGGACCCTTGGTTTGCCGGCGGTCCCGGCGGCTCCAAGGAGCTTGCGCTGATGTATCTGATTCCCATGATTTCCATCATTCTAGCAGGTGCCGGATCGTATTCGCTCGACTCGCTGCTCCACAAAGAAAGCAAGCGCCGCCGTTGGTGAGATCATGGAAACCCACCGCCTCGTTCTCCCCGGTGACTTGAACCATTACGGTTTCCTCTTTGGCGGCCGTTTGCTGGCATGGATCGACGAAGCATCGTGGATCGCCGCCAGCTTGGAATACTCCCACTGCCAGTTTGTCACGGTGGCGATGGACACCGTGGAGTTCCATCACAGCGTCCGCGAGGGCACCATTCTGAAGATCTCCTGCGAGCGCCAGCGCGAGGGCAACACCAGCGTCACCTACGCGGTGAAAGTCATCGACGAGCGGATGGGAAAATCCCCGATTTTCTCCACAAATGTCACCTTCGTCAGCGTGGACGACGCAGGGACCAAACGCAGCATCCGGGGCTGATATAACTTTGCAAACTTTGATAGAAACCGTTGACGTCGTACTGCCCTTGGAAAAATCCGAGGACCACGCCGCCCGCTGCGCGGCAGCCGCAACCAAGCTCGGCATCCCCGTCGCACGCATCGGCGGAATCAAACTCCGCAAACATTCGATCGACGCCCGGCAGCGTGTCGTCAAGGTCCAGCTCCGGCTGGATGTCTCGCTGGATGGTCCCCTGCCCCCGGACATCACTCCGTATTGGTCGGTGCCCGGCTTGGCTGCCGGGACACGCCCGGTGATCATCGTCGGCTGCGGCCCGGCTGGGTTGTTCGCCGCGCTGCGCTGTCTTGAAAATGGAATCAAGCCCATCTTGTTAGAGCGAGGCAAGGACGCCAGCGCCCGCCGCTTCGATCTGGCACCGCTGCTGCGCGAGGGCCGCGTGATCGAGGAATCGAACTACTGTTTTGGTGAAGGTGGGGCCGGCACCTTCTCCGATGGAAAACTCTACACCCGTGCGACCAAGCGTGGCCCGGTTGCCAGGGTTTACGAAGTGCTCGTCGCCCACGGCGCGCCCGAAGTCATCCTTACCGACGCCCATCCCCACATCGGCTCCAACCTGCTACCCAACGTCGTCAAAGCCATCCGCCAATCGATCATCGCGGCCGGTGGCGAAGTGCGGTTTCAAACGAAAGTTGTCGATTTCCTCATCTCCGGAAACCACATCCGCGGCGTGCTTACCGCAGACGGTGGAGAAATCCTAGCGGACACTGTGATCCTCGCCACCGGGCACTCCGCCCGCGATATCTATCGGCTGTTAGCCGCGAAACGAATTTTGCTGGAGCCCAAACCTTTTGCGGTCGGTTTCCGGATTGAGCACCCGCAGCCATTCATCGACCACACCCAATATCACCTGAATCCCGGTCAGGAGCGCCCGCGACTTCTACCCGCCGCCCGCTACCGGCTGGCCACCAAAATCCGCGGCCGCGGCGTCCACTCATTCTGCATGTGTCCGGGCGGCTGGATCGTCCCCGCTTCCACCGAGAACGACGAAGTGGTGGTCAACGGCATGAGCCTTTCCCGTCGTGACTCGCCCTTCGCCAACTCCGGGATGGTGGCCACCGTCGAACCTGAAGACCTGCTGCCATTGGCCAAACAACACGGCGTGCTCGCCGGGCTGGTGTTTCAAAAAAACCTGGAGCAAGCCGCGAAGATCGCAGGCGGCGGCGGCCAGGTCGCGCCGGGCCAGCGTGTGACTGACTTTCTCAATGGAAAAATTTCCTCAAGCCTGCCCGAGACCAGCTATTTCCCCGGCACCAAAGCTGCGCCGCTGCATGAAATCCTGCCGCCGTGGATCACCAGTCGGATGAACGAGGGCCTGCGCCTTTTCGGCAGGCAGATGCACGGCTACGTCTCCGAGGAAGCGCTCTTATTGGGTTTTGAGACCCGCACCAGCTCACCGGTTAGAATTCCACGACTCGAAGATACTCTCGAGCACCCGGAGATCGAAGGGCTCTTTCCCTGCGGCGAAGGCGCGGGCTACGCCGGCGGCATCGTCAGCGCGGCCATGGATGGCATGCGGGTGGCCGATGCCGCTTGCGCGACACCCTGATGCGCCCCACCCGCCCGTGACTGTGGCACCTCCGAATCCTGGCTTCTCGCATCAACTCGGACTCGTAAGGAGGTTCGACGTCTCGATTCCCCGAGATCTCGATGTCTTTGCAACCGGATTCCCTCTCCGGACGGATGCGCTCCACGGTGTAGCCCTCGCGATTCGGCGGGGAGGTGAGAGGGATTGACAGTTTTAGTCAAGTTGACTAGGTTGTTGTCATGCAAGTGACGATCCATGAGGCAAAGACTCACCTTTCACGGCTGATCGCGGCGGTGGAGCGGGGTGAGGAAGTGGTGATCGCGAGGCGTGACAAGCCGGTGGTGAGGTTGGTGATCGAGAAGCAGGAGAAGCCAAAGCGGAGGTTGGGATTTGGGTTGAGGCCAGGGGAAAAGCCTTGGGATTTAAGCATTTTTGAAGAGAAGGAGTTGGAGGAGGAAATCGCACAGGATTTTGAGGATTCGATTCAATCGGAGAAATGGAATCCTCTTAAGAAGGAATAGAAGTCATGGCAGGTGCGATTTTAGATACGATGGTGGTGCTTCGGATGAGTTTCCGACCTGAGCTTCTCACGGTTGTAGTAAGAGAACAAATTCTCGATGATTC
>JBBECN010000172.1:0-18581 GCA_040881795.1 Akkermansiaceae bacterium | reverse complement strand
CGCATCCCCGCCTCTGCCCATCTAACTTTTATTCCCTAACAAACTGAATCCGCCACTGACTGAATTTGCTTTTGGCGGGAGGCTCCTGAAACAGCCGTTGAGCGAGACTGGAGGGGGGAGGCGGGTTATTTGTGATCAAGAACGTATTCGCCTTGCCACGTGGCGGGTGGCGGCTGAACCAAGTAGTGTTGGCAGCGGAGGTGCAACAAGGCCGAAGCCTGGTCGGTGGGGTCCAGTTCCATGAGTTGGGAAAAGCGTTCGGCTCCCTCCGCAAACTGGCGTGCGAGGTAGCATCCCAAGGCCTGCTCGTAGTCGGCCACGAAGCAGGTGCGGGCCGGATCAAGGCTGCCCTTTTCCCCCAGCAGTTCGTAGATACGCACCGGAATGGATTTGCCCTTCACCGCCACCACGTCAAGGAGCCTCGCCTCGAAGTTCTCCCGGGCCAGTTGCCAGGTGCTTTCGCTCAGGATGATGTCCGTGCCATAAACCCGGTTGAGACCTTCGAGCCGGCTGCCCAAATTAACGGTGTCGCCCATGGCGGTGTAGTTGAGGCGGGCCTCGTAGCCGATGTTACCGATGATGGCCGGACCGGTGTTCAAGCCGATGCGGGTGAACATGGGCATCTGGCCGGCCCGAAGGTGTGCCTCGCCGATGCGGCGCGAGTGATCGCGGCATTGGAGGGCCGCCCGGCAGGCCAGGGTCGCGTGGTTCACCATGGGGCGCGGCGCTCCCCAGAAAGCCATGATGGAATCGCCAATGTATTTGTCCACTGTACCCTGGTTCTCAATGATGGAGCGCGTCATGCCGTCGAAATAAGGGGCGAGGTGCTCGACGAGGCGCTCCGGCGTGGTCTTTTCCGCCAAGGTGGTGAAGTCCACCATGTCGGAAAAGAAAACCGTAATTTCACGTTTTTCGGCGCTCAGGCGGGCCTCCTGGCCTAGGGCCATCAGCTCGGCGACCAAGTCCGCCGGGACGTATTTGCGGAACGAGCGCAACCCGCTTTGCAGGCTTTGCACCGCCTTGCCCATGACGACCACCTCGCGCACGGCGGAGCGGATTTCGATGCGACGGTCCAGGTCAAGGCGCTCGACCCGGGCCAACTCATCGGCCAGGGCCAGAAGTGGTCGGCTGATAAGCCGTGAATACCACACGCTGGCGAGCAGAGCGATGATGCTGATGGCAGCGCTCAGACCCACGGTGGTGACAAGGAAGCCACGCTCGTAATCCCTCACCACCTGGGCGGAAATATCAATACCAACCGCGCATTCCACCTCGCCAGCGGCATTCAGCACGGGCGCGAAGCCGGACAGCCACAGGCCCCATTTGTCGGCCACAAAATCCTCCCCCACGGCGGCGCGGGAGGTGCGGTTGTAAACCGACCGCAGGAGGGCGGGAGCCTCGGTGTATTCATCGCCCACGTTGCTCATTTCCGCCGAAGCCGCGCTTTCGGCATCCACCACAAAGATGACTTTTCCGGCTTCATTGATCCGGTAGGTATAAACGAAGCGGATATCGGGGCTGACGGATTTCACCTCGTTGAGGTAGCGCTTGATGAGGGCGTAGTCGGGCGAGTCCTGATCCGCGCGGGTGCGAATGCGGGCATGGGCGGCGGTGTCCAGCTGGGCCACAGCGAGGGTGGCGATGTTTTGCAGGCGCTGGCGGATGCCTTCGCGGATCAAGGCATGGGAAGCAAAAAAGGTGGAGATGCCAATCAGGGCCGTGGTGGTGATCACGGTGAGCGCAAATGCCGCCCCTATGCTTAGTCGGAGGGAAATCAGGCGGATTTTAGGCATGGCGCGGAGGTGTCGCGAAAGGGGGGTGGGCCAGCGGCTCAAGATTGAACACAGCGCAGTAATCGAGGTTCCAGCCCGCTTTCTACTGCTAGGAATAACTGCTAGAAATCTGCTTTTTGGGGAGGGGAGCTTGAGGCCGCCCTTGAAGAGACCGGAGGGCGGGGAAATGGGGGTTGCGGGGGAAAAGGAGAGCCTCGGTAAAGCTGAAGTAATGAAAACTGAGATGCTGAACGCAGAGAGAGCGATAGCGAACACCAAGACTATCGGCACAGCCGCAAAACACTTGGACGAAGTCAAATGAAGAAGGCTCCGCAACACGCCGGGATTGGGCGGAAGTCAGAAATTTCACGGCAGCTTTCATTTGCCGCGAAAGTAGCTTTCCGGACCGCTTTGCCAACCTGATTTTTGGCAGCGGTTTTTTATTGAAGCAGATGGGCGGTCTCAGGAAAATTCGAGAACCAGCGTTCGGCCGTCGTCCAGTTGGATTTCCTCGGGCTGCCAGGTCGCGCTTTGGTCGAAGTCGCCGGAATCAGGATTGGATGGGTTCCGGGGACGGTTGAACCCGTCGAGTTACGGTTCGTCATCGGGCATCCATTCCTTGATCGCCTGCCACGGTGGCTCGATGGTCTCGATGGTCTCGATGGTCTCGATGGTCTCGATGGTCTCGATGTCGGAGGAAGGATTCGACGGTGGCGACGGCGGCGGGATCGAGTAGGCCGAGAGATTTGCCGTGAAATTTTTCGTAGAGGGTGCGGAAGGCGTCCCAGCCGTGGTGGATGATTTGCCAGAGGGGTGAGGCGCGGGGACGACGGGGTTGGTAAACGGAAAGCACAAATCGTGTTTATAAGAACATTTTGTGCGCGGGGCAAGATCGGGGGTGATTGTTAGGAAGCAGGGAAGTTCAATGAACGGGGGGAGACGAACCGCAGCACGCTCATTTCAAAAACACCTCGCGGGCCTTGGCACCCTCGCCGGGACCCACGATGCCGCGTTGTTCGAGAATATCGACCATGCGCGCGGCGCGGGTGTAGCCGAGGCGCAAGCGGCGCTGGAGCAGCGAGGTGCTTGCCTTCTGTTCCTGGCGCACCACTTCGATGCACTTCATGATGAGATCTTCGTCGGCTTGCGAAACGTCGTCGTCGTCATCATCGCCGCCATCACCATTGATCGAAGCTTGGATTTCCTTTTCAAACTGCGGCTTCGCCTGGGCGGCGCAGTGGTCGATGAGGCGCTCAATCTCGGCATCGGTGACGAAGGCACCTTGGGCACGCTCGAGCTTGGCAGAGCCGGGTGGTAGATAGAGCATGTCACCCTTGCCGACGAGTTTGTCCGCGCCCTTGGTATCGAGGATGACGCGGGAGTCCAGCGCGGAGGACACCTGGAAAGCGATGCGGGACGGGATGTTCGCCTTGATGATGCCGGTGACGACATCGGCGCGCGGCGTCTGAGTGGCGATGATCAGGTGGATGCCGGCGGCACGCGCCTTCTGGGCAATCCGGGCGATGCACATTTCCACGTCGGCGGGCGCGGTCTGCATGAGGTCCGCGAGTTCGTCGATGAGGACGACGATGTAAGGAAATTTCCTGGGGATGTGCTCCTCGTCGACTTCCTCATCCTCTTCATCCGCCTCGGGGCCGAGGTCACCATCGCTGAGGGCGGCGGCGAGCGAGTCCATGCTCTCGTCCGGCTCGTCTTCCATCATCGTCCATGGTGGGGCTTGATGGCTGTTAGGAATCGCGGGATCGAGCAGTTCACTCGGATCAAATGGGGTCTCGGGTTCGGAACCGTCATCCAACCGTTCTTCGTCGTCCACTTCCGGCTCCGGCTCTGGCTCCGGCTCCGGCGCGGGTTTTTCCTTCTCCACGACCGGCCGGGAGTTGAAGCTGTCAAAATTCCGCACGCCGACTTTGGCGAAAATCTTGTAGCGTTTTTCCATCTCGTTGACCACCCACTTGAGGGCGGCGACGGTTTTCTTGGGATCGGTGACGACCGGGACGACAAGGTGCGGCAGACGATTATACATCTGCATTTCCACCACCTTGGGATCCACCATGATGAAGCGCAGTTCATCCGGGCTGAACTTGAAGAGCATCGACGCGATGATCGAGTTGATGCAGACGGATTTCCCGGAACCGGTCGCCCCCGCCACGAGGCAGTGCGGCATGGCGGCGAGGTCGGCGATGACCGTATTTCCATAGACGTCCTTGCCCAGCGCGAGCGGGATCTTTTTCTTGGAGGAATTGAAATCCGTGGAATAGAGCAGCTCGTGAAGTGGTACAGCGACTTTTTTGCTGTTCGCGATCTCGATGCCGACGGTGTCCTTGCCGGGGATGGGTGCGAGGATATTGATCCGCTCGGCGCAGGTGGCGCGGGCGATATCCGCCTCTAACTGAGAGATACGGGAAACCCGCAGGCCGGTGGAAGGATAGATTTCATAACGCGTGATGGTCGGGCCACGGGTGATGGGGCCGGCGGTCACCTCGATCCCGAAGGCCTTGAGCGTATCAATGATGATCTGGCGGGTCTCTTCCTTGTGATCGTCATCCGCATCCGATTCGTCCACCTCGGGGAGCGGATCAAGGAGGGTGAACTGCGGGATCTCGTAGTTGGGAAAACGGCCCTCTTGGAGACCTTGATGCTCAGGGGAAGGCTTGCGGCTGAAGGGGTTTTTACCGATGAGTTCGGGGTCGATGGCACGGCGCTGCGAAGCATCGATGATCTCCGGGGTCGGGATTTCGCGCAATGGTAGAAGGGCTTGTCCCCCGTCGTCGATGGATTTGGCGGCGGTCTGAGCTTTGTTTTGCTCGCGATCTTTCCGCCGTTGCTCGCGCTGGCGTTCGCGCTCGGCGAGCATTTCCGCTTCGCGGCTGGCGATTTTCCCAGCTTCGCTGCGGCTGGCCTGCCATTCGTGGAATTTGCGGCGAGCGAGGCGGTAGCAGGCCTTGGTGAAGCGCACCGGTTCCTGGCCGGTGAGTAAAATAAGGGCCACCACGTAGGCGCTGCCGGTGACGATGAGCGTGCCCACCTTGCCGATGATGTTGATGAGCACAAAGCCGCCCAAGCCAGCTCCCATCAGACCGCCCGGGCCGTTGGGGCTGCAACGCTGAGCCCATTCCTTGAAAAAGAAGTCCGCCGCGTGCAGCCAGGCGGCTCCGGCGAGCAACAACACGCTAAAGCCGATCACCGCTCGCGGCCAAACACGCCCGTTGAAGGCCAGTTTGATGATGCCAAACCAGATCAAACCGATGGGGATCAAGCCGCCCACTGCGCCGAAAAACAGGATTTGGAGAAACCCGAGGATCCCGCCGACCGGGCCGATGAGATTTTCGCTCGCCTTGCCGGTTTTGTCGGCGAGGGGTTCGAGAAATCCACCGATCAGCGGCAAATTTGCCGGGCCGCGGAGGTCCGCCGGGCTGTATTTCACCAAGGAGAGCAGCAGCAACAAGCCGACGGTGATCCAGATGATCCCGATGATCTCATTGGACCGTCGCGTGGGCTCGGGCATCTCACCCCGCTTCTTGTTGTCCTTGGCTGCCATGGTTTTGCTTGCGGAGAGCATCCCCCGAGTCGCCGCCGGGGGCAAGATTGTTTTCTTATCCGAAAAATAAGGATTTCCGAAGTAATTGCGGCTTGGCCCGCCCGGGATATCGGGCGAGTCTAGCGCCGTGCGTCTGCTTTCCCTGAGGATTCAAGAACCCCTGCCCGGTCGGGTTTTTCCCGAAATGGCGGAGGAACACGGGGCGGAGGAAGCGGCGCGGCGTTATCGGGCGATCGTAGTGACCACGCTGCGGCAGCTGCGAGGCCTGGCGGAAATGCGGTTGCGGCTGCTGGTGGAGCCCGAGGATGGTCACGAGGCGGTGAGGTTCTGGTTGTTGCCGCGGTTGGCGGATGCCTGGCATTGCGAAGGGACGGTTTTCCGCAGTCATGGCTGGGAAATCGATTTCGGCGGGGAGCCGGGAGATTTTCCGATTGAGGCGGCGGGTGACGTTTTGTGTCCCAATCTGGGCGCGCGGTGGGTCCACACCGCGTTGCTGGGGCTGGGCCGCACGACGCACCAGGTCATCGGTCCGGCGAGCGGCGGTGGTGAGTATTTCCGCGCAGCGTCCACCGGGGACGGCTCGGGACTTCCGCCGCGGATTCTGCCGGAGCTGCCGGTGATCCGGACCCACGATCACTGGCAGGAAGCGATTGGCAGCGCCCTCGGGCCGGCCTTGAAACGGGCTTGGGTGGAAGAAGGTGGGGATCCGGAAGGGCTATTGGAAGCACGGCCTTATCCCGGGGATTGATGAATTGAGGCACCACGAATCCGTCGAATCGAACGAATCTTGAATTTTGAGGAAGCATGTTAGACTCACAACCAAATGCAAATGACTTGCCGATTGGCGGAGTTGCGGCATTTTCCCTGCATGTTTCGCATTTTTTCCGCATCGCTGTTCCTCGGCCTGGCTTCGCTTTCGGCGGCTGAGTTGAAGGTTTCTGTTTTGCACCCCCTGCTCGCGGATCTCGCGCGCCAGATCGGCGGGGAACAGGTGATGGTGGTGGATTTGATCGGTCCCAACGGCGACCCACACCATTTCGAGCCGAGCCCGGAGGATCTGAAAGAAGCCGAAGGTGCCACTCTCTATCTGGTTGCCGGGATGGGGCTGGAGGGGTATCTGCCGAAGTTGCGGGCGATCATCGCCAACAAGGCGACCCTCGTCGAAGTGGGAGCGTCGCTGCCAGCGCTGGAGGGCAAGTGCGATCATGAAGGGCACGATCATGCGCACTCGCATGAGGTGGATCCCCATTGGTGGCACTCGATCGATTTGTTCCGGCGGGCGACCACCGTGGTGGCGGATGCGATGGCGGCGGCATCACCGGAAAACGCCGCGACCTATCAGCAAAACGCGACCGCTTACCGTGGCAAGCTCGATGAACTCGAGCACTGGGCAAAACGCGAGATTTCAAACATCCCCAGAGACCGGCGACACCTCGCCACAGCGCATGCCGCATTCAATTATTTTTGCAAGGACTTCGGATTCACAGCGCATCCGGTGCAGGGCATCAATCGGGAGCAGATGCCGGACCCCAAGCAACTGGCGGCGCTGGTGGCGGAACTGAAGGAAAACCAGGTCGCTGCGATTTTCCCGGAGAAGGAATCGAACCCGAAGATCTTGCAAACGCTCACCCAAGACACCGGGATCAAGCTGGCGGAGCCGTTGATCGCGGACGGGACGGGTGTGACAAGTTATGAGGAGATGATGCGGGAAAATATCGGTGCGATTGTTAGAGCACTGGGGAAAACGGTGGCAAATCCCTGAGCGGCCGCCCAAGAATTTGTTAGATCTTGAAGCGCCTTGACGGAAGCGTCCATGGATCACGGTTTGAATCGCACGGGTTTTGTCCGCATTCAAACAGTCAGCGGCGGACTCGTCAGGTCCGCGACTTCCTCACCACGGACATCCGCAGGCAGCGTGATTTCAGTCACCGCTTCCATCGGCTCCTCCGCCAAGGCAACTCCAGCTGCCAACAAGACCATCCATCACCATGCAATTGTCGTCTTTTTCGTCGTTTTGTTTCTTGAATTGGCGCAGGTCCCCAATTTCCTGCAGCAACTAAAGATCTTTTATTCGTTGATGTGATTTCACTCCAACAGCAAACGCCCTGCGCGCCGGCGGATTGCCCCGCCACCAGGGAGATTGACCGCAGTTGGCCCACTGGGATCGAGCAGCGCCAACACCCGGGATAGCAGCGCGCGATCGAGCCCGCCGATGCCTGCTTGTTTGAGAAATGCGCTGATCGCCGCTTGTTGCAGGGCGGGCGGCAAGGTTCGCAACACCGGAAGATGCAAGCGACCTTGGGGATCCATCACGGCGGCTTGAGCGAGGGCCCAGGATTCGATTTCTTCAAGTTCGCGGCTTCCTAACAAAGCTCGGGCGATCATTTGCGCAGCGTTCCGACCCGAGATTTCGCCCAGCAGCGGGAGCACCTCGTGGCGGAGCCGGTTGCGAATCACAGTCCCTTCCGCATTGCTGGCATCCTCACGCCAAGACAGCCGCCGGGCCGTGAGCCATTCACGCAAGTCGCGACTTCCCAGATCCAGCAGCGGCCGGCAAATGAGCAAGCTCCTCCCGCCGACTTGGATCACCTGACTCTCGCGCATTCCTTTCAATCCGTGAGACCCGCGCAAAAGGTTCCAGAGGACGGTCTCCGCCTGATCGTCGGCGTGATGAGCCAGGAGAATCCTCGGGCAGCGATGTTTGCGCGCGCACTCCGAGAAAAACCCGTGGCGGGCATTTCGCGCGGCGGTTTCCATCGACTCGCCGCATTCCCGCATCCTCCGCTTGATGTCCGCCGTTTCGGTTTCGCAGGCCAGGCCGAGCTTCAATGCGAGCCGCTTCACAAACTTCGCATCCTCCGTCGCTGCCCGCCCACGCAGCCGGTGATCCAGGTGGCAGACGACCAAGTTTTGAAACCCCTGCTCCACCAACAGATGCAGCAGCGCCACCGAATCCGCTCCCCCGGAAACGCCGACCAACCAGCGTTCCGTGCGTGAAGCCCCCTTAAACCATAAAACGCCCGCAATCATCATCACAAACCCATCCTGTTCAATAATCCGTGCTTGGCACCAGCCGCGAATCCCACAAAACTTCGCCCCCATGCAAACCGCTTCATTTCTCAAGGAACTCTTCGACCTCTCTGGAAAAACCGCCGTCATCATCGGGGGAACCGGGGAACTTTGCGGCACCATCGCCGTAGGACTTGCCCGTGCCGGCGCGGAAGTGGTGCTCGGTGGCCGGATTGCTGAAAAAGCCGAAAAACGCCTCGCGGAGATCGAATCCCACGGCGGCAAGGGTTACTTTGTGCCCGTCGATGTCACCTCACGCGAGTCCCTGCACAACCTGCTGGACACCGTGCTCCAGCGCTCCGGCCAAGTCGATATCCTCATCAACGGTGCCGGAACCAACTCCCCCACCCCGTTTCTCGAAATCCCCGAGGAGGAATACCAGCGCATCATCGACACCAATCTCTCCGCCGTGTTCCGCGCCTGCCAAGTCTTCGGCCAATACTTCGTGGATGAAGCCCGCCCCGCGTCGATCATCAATCTCGGCTCAATTTCAGGGCTCACTCCCCTATCCCGCGTCTTCACCTACTCCGCATCCAAGGCGGCGGTTCACAACATCAGCCGCAACCTCGCCCGCGAGTGGGCGGACAAAGATATTCGCGTCAACACCCTCGTCCCTGGCTTCTTCCCCGCCGAACAAAACCGCAAGGTGCTCGATGAATCCCGGGTGCTCGATATTCTCCGCCAGACTCCCGCTTCTCGCTTCGGCAATTCGGAGGAACTCATCGGAGCCACCCTCTTGCTTGCCTCCGCCAAAGCCGGATCATTCATCACCGGCATCGAAATGGTCGTGGATGGCGGCTTCAATGCGATGACGATCTGAGGCCGGCCTTCGTTTCTGACTCTTTCAGCCCCCTACCACGGCGCTTGCAAGCACCTTTAACCCGGTGTATTGCGTTCGCCGAGGCGGGAAATTTTCGCCCTACCCCATCTCTCAAATGATCAAGTGGATTCTTCAAAAAATCGTCGGCAGCAAGAACCAGCGCGAGGTGCGCCGGATTCGCCCGACTGTGGCCCGCATCAATGAAATTGAAGAAGCCCTCCAGCGTGAGCCGGCGGAAAAGCTCTTGGAGTTCACTGAAAAATGGAAATCCCATCTTGCCCGCTACCATGCGCTCGATGTCCCGGCCAAACCGCTGATCCAGCGCATGGAAGATGCGGAACTCCGCGACGTCGTCGAGCTGCTTGACGCCCGGCTTGCACCGCTGCGCGAAGAGTTCCCCTCGCTGCCACCGAGTATTCTTGCCACCGCCTCATCGATCGAAGCCGCCAAAGCGGCGTTCCATGATATCGAAGGCGAATTCCCAAAATCCCGCGCCCGCTACCTCGAAAAAATCCTGCCCGAAGCCTACGCCGTCGTCAAAAACGGCGCACGCCGCCTCTGTGGCACCGAGATCATCGTCAACGATCGCCCGCTCGCGTGGGAAATGATTCACTTCGACGTCCAGCTCATCGGCGGCATCGCCCTGCACCGCGGCATGATCGCGGAAATGCAAACCGGCGAAGGCAAAACCCTCGTCGCCACCCTGCCCGTTTATCTCAATGCCCTTACCGGCCTCGGCGTGCACGTCGTCACGGTCAACGACTACCTCGCCAAGCGCGACTCCGAGTGGATGGGTTCCCTTTTCCGCTTCCTCGGCCTCACCGTCGGCTGCATTCAAAACCAAATGCCACCTTGGGAGCGCCGCGCCGAATACGCCTGCGACATCACCTACGGCACCAACGCCGAGTTCGGCTTCGACTACCTGCGCGACAACGGCATGGCCTCCACCAAGGACGAGCAGGTCCAGCGCGGCCACTACCTCGCCATCATCGACGAAGTGGACTCCATCCTCATCGACGAAGCCCGCACGCCGCTCATCATTTCCGGCCCGTCGAGCCAATCGTCCCATCAATTCGACAAATACAAGCCGCTCGTCGAACAACTCGTCAAACGCCAGACCCAGCTCTGTAACGACCTCGCCTCGGAAGGCAAAGCCTTGTTGGAAGCAGGCGACACCGTGGGTGCCGGCCGCGCGCTCTTCAAGCTCAAGCTCGGCCAGCCGCGCAACCGCCAGCTCATGCGCTTCATGGAGGAACCGGAAATGCGCCGCCTGCTGGAGAAGTCCGAACTCTCGTTCTATCAGGACGCACAGAAGAAGGAACTCTTCGGGCTCAAGGAGGAGCTCTATTTCGTGATTGATGAAAAGGGCCACGATTCCGACCTGATGGAAATCGGTCGCGAGTATCTCGCCCCCGGCGATCCGGAGTCCTTCACGCTGCCGGATCTCGGCACGCTCTACGCCGACATCGACACCAACCATGATCTAACCGACGAACAGAAGATCGCCGCCAAGGAGGCGTTGCAAGTCCGAATGGACGCCCAGGCTGAAAAGATCCACAACATCTCCCAGCTGCTCAAGGCTTACTGCGTTTTCGAGAAGGACGTGCAATACGTCGTCAAGGACGACAAGGTCATCATCGTCGATGACAACACCGGCCGCGAAATGCCCGGCCGCCGCTGGTCTGACGGACTGCACCAGGCGGTCGAAGCCAAGGAAGGCGTATCCATCGAAAAGGAAACCCAGACCTTCGCCACCATCACCATCCAGAACTACTTCCGCCTCTATCAGAAGTTGGCGGGCATGACCGGCACTGCCGAAACCGAGGCCGCCGAGTTCCATGACATCTATCGCCTCGACGTACTACCGATCCCGACCAACACGGCCAACATCCGCATCGACGACAACGACCAAGTCTTCAAGACCCGCCGCGAGAAGTTCAATGCGGTCATCGAGAAAATCGAGGAAGCCCACGCCAAAGGCCAACCGGTGCTCGTCGGCACCGCGTCCGTGGAATCATCGGAAACGCTCGCCCGCATGCTCAAACGCGCGAAAATCCCGCACGCCGTGCTCAACGCCAAGTTCCACGCGCAGGAAGCCGACATCGTCTCCCGCGCCGGCCACCTCGGCTCCGTCACCGTTTCCACCAACATGGCCGGTCGCGGCACCGACATCAAACTCGCCCCCGGCGTGCCCGAAGTCGGCGGTTTGTTCGTCATCGGCACCGAGCGCCACCAATCGCGCCGCATCGACCGCCAGCTGCGTGGCCGTTGCTCACGCCAAGGCGACCCCGGCCGCTCGCAGTTTTTCATCTCCTTTGAGGATGACCTGATGCGGAACTTCGCCGCCGCCGACCGCATGACCTCAATGATGGAGCGCTTCGGCATGAAGGAGGGTGAAGCCCTCGAACACTCGTGGCTCAACCGCTCGGTGGAAACCGCGCAGAAGCGCGTCGAACAACGCGACTACACCGGCCGCAAGCGCGTGCTCGACTTCGATGACGTGATGAACATGCAGCGCGAGGTCGTTTACGGCTACCGCAACGAAGTTCTAACAAGCGAAGTCCCGCGTGATCTCGTCACCGAGATCATCGAGGAAACCATCCCTAACAAGGTTCACGAATACCTCAGCGAGCGCGACCAGAAAGAACCGGACTACAACGAACTCCTGCATTGGGTAAACTCGACTCTGCCGGTCAGCGTCAGCGCCGATGATTTTCTCAACAGCCACAACGAAGAAGCCATCTCCGCGATGCTCGTTGGCAAAGTCAGGGAGGCCTATGAGGCCCGCATCGGTGACTTGCCGCTCGAAGTGCTCGATCAGGAGGAGCGCCGGATGGTGCTCGTCGCCATCGACAAGCAATGGCAGGCCCACCTCTATAACATGGACGCCCTGCGCGAAGGCGTCGGACTGCGCGCCCAAGGCCAGAAAGATCCGCTCATCGAGTATAAGAACGAAGCTTACAATCTCTTCGTCACCCTGATGGATTCGATCAAGCAGGAGGCACTGCAGAATCTTTTCCGCTCCGCCGCCAATCTCGAAGCCTTCCTCAAACAACTCCACAGCGCGCCGCAACAATTGCAGGGCGGCGAAGAATCGCTCAGCCGCGACAACGTCTCGGTTTCCGGCAGTTCCGGAAACATCGATGCCGCCGCGATGCCCTCCCCCGAGGGCACCAAGCTCAAGCTCAATCTACCGAAACGCAAGCCGAGCTTCTCGATTGAAACCACCGGTCGCAACGCGCTTTGCCCGTGCGGTTCCGGCAAGAAGTTCAAGCAATGCTGTGGCCGCGAGGCATGAGCCAGAGGTTGAAATTCTACGCAGCCTGACTAATCCACCGCCTGTCGGTTGACATTTTCACCATCGCCCTCCATACCCCGCCCATGTCATCCGCGCTGCCACCAAAACCCCGCATCATCGGGCCAAAAGTCCGAGTCTGTATCATTGCCTCGAAATACAACGAGCAATTCACCGATGCGCTGGTGGAGAATGCGATCGAGGAGCTCGGTGAGCTGGTTCCTCAAGGCCGCGTCGATTTGATCCGGGTGCCCGGAGCTTTTGAGATCCCGGTGATGGTGGCCTCCATTTTGGAGCGTGATCCGCCAGCCTGTATCATCGCCCTCGGCCTGATCATCCGTGGTTCCACCGAGCATGCGGACCTGGTTGCCCGCTCGGTGACGGATTCGCTGCAGAGCCTCGCCATCCAATCGCTGCGTCCGATCATCCACGAAGTCCTACTCGTCGAGGACGAAAAACAAGCTTACGCCCGCTGCATCGGTGCCCAACTCAACCGCGGTAAAGAGGCTGCGCGCGCCGCCGCCGCGATGATCGGTATCTTCCAGGAACTCGACCGCTCCATGCCCCGCAACTCCAGCCTTAAAAAGCACCGCAATGCCTAGCCGCCGCCAAATCCGCGAGGCGGTCATCCAATTTCTTTACTGCGCTGATCTCGAAGGCGGCGCGGACCCAGCCGCCCTGCGCGGACCCTTCTGGGACTTTGTCACCGAGTCGGACCGCCGCGGGTTGCAGATTGCGACCTTCCGCACCGTCCATCACCTTGCCCACGGCCGCGAAGGCCGCTTGGTCGAATTTGTCGAACGTCAGACCATCGCATTTGCCCTGCTTGCCGCCTACCCGCAGGCGGAAAGCTTGAAAAGCGACCTCAAACGCATCGCCGAACTCGAATCCGGCTGGAGCACCGCTTTTGCGAAATTGGAGCGTTTGCCCAAAGATGACGACGACGCTTCCGTCGCGGAAACATTCAGCGCCGCCCTGGCCACGCTTTTCATGCTCGACCGCGAGCTGAGCTCCTCCCGCACCCGCTTTTTGCTGGGTATCGAAGATTTCCCCGCATTGCGCGGACAGTTAGAAGCGGTTGCCGCATCCCTGCGGCGGCTGCAACGGATCTCCGACCGCATGCGGATGGTCGAGGAGCCCGAAAAATTTCCCGAACAAGCGGATCTCTCGCGCCTGCGTGAATCCAAGGCGGAAATCCACAAACTCCGCCAAAGTGCCGATGATCTGGTAGACGCCGTGCTCGCCCAGAAGGAAACCGTCGATCAGACACTCGCCTCGGTGGTGGATAACTTCGCACCCGAACGAATCGACCCCGTGGACCGCGCGATTCTACGGTTGGGAACTTATGAAATCCTGCAGGCCACCGCACCGCCGAAGGTGGTGATGAACGAAGCCATCGAACTCGCCAAACGCTTCGGCACGACCGATTCGAGACGCTTCGTCAACGGCGTGCTCGACCGCATCGCCAAAGATGCGGAGGCCAGATCCGAAAGTCAGAACGTTTTGTAATTGGTAAGCCGCGCCGCACCCTGCATAACAGCGCGCGAGATTGCCAATTATGCGATACCCCACCCCTTTCCAACAGAAAACCCTCTGGAACGCCGCCACCGGAGTTTCCATCCTGGTCTTGGGAGCACTCATCGTCGGGCTGATCCTCCTCATCGGCCAGGTATTTGGATTCCTGCAGCCCGTCCTCATTCCCCTGATCGTCGCCGGCATCGTCGCCTATGTGCTTGATCCGGTGGTTCGTTTGCTGGAACGCCGGGGCATGAGCCGCTTGTGGGCGGTGATCTCACTGTTCGGTGCGATTCTCATCGCCCTAACGCTGCTGGTCGCAGCCGTGCTCCCGGGAATCCAACGTGGGCAAGGTGCCTTGCGCAATTTGCTGAAATCACCCGAAATCCCAGTTCAAACCGAAGCCGTGGCGGAAGCACTCGACCTAACGGAGGACACGAATGACACCCGGCAGCTTGGTGCCGCACTGGCTGGCGCACTCAGCGAACTCAAACAACGCAACCGAGACGGCCCAATCGGTTGGCTGCTGACCGACCCCGAGGAAGATACCCTTGCCAAAGCCGCCGAGGACTCACAAAAACCCAAAGAACTTGAATACTTCACCTTGACCCGCGCCGGCAGGCTGCTCTCCGAATACCACGAAGTCATCCTCATCACCGGACGTAACTGGCTCAGCGCCGGCTCCAGCAAGGTTCTGGGATTTCTGGGACTGGTGATCGGCATGATCATGGTGCCGATCTATCTCTTCTTTTTCCTCAAGGATTCCTCGTCCATCCGCACCCACTGGCACGACTACGTGCCGCTCAGGGCCTCCGGTTTCAAAACCGAACTCGTGGAAACGCTGCAGGAGATCAACGGCTATCTGGTCTCGTTCTTCCGCGGGCAAGTGCTGGTCGCTGCGATTGATGGTGTGTTGGTGGGAATCACCCTAACCATTTTCGGACTCCCCTATGGATTGCTCATCGGAGTGTTCATGGCCATCCTCGGAGTGATCCCCTACATCGGAAATATCCTTTGTCTGATCCCGGCCTGCATCATCGCCTACCTCCACGCCCAAGCCACGATTCCATTCGGGATGGGTCCATGGGCCTACGTCGGCTGCGTGGTGGGCATCTTCGTGGTGGTGCAGCAGATCAACTCTCTGGTGACCGCGCCCAAAATCGTTGGCGACTCCGTCGGGCTGCATCCCCTGACCGTCATTTTTTCAATGTTGTTCTGGTCGCTGGTGTTGGGAGGCTTCATTGGAGCGCTTCTAGCAGTTCCGCTGACGGCTGCGGTGAAGGTCCTGTTCCGGCGCTTCATCTGGGAAAAACAGCTGCGCAACTCAGGCGAAGTCCCGGTGGATTGACCCTGGACGGCCTCCTCAAGGCCCCTCGCCTCGCGCGACTGGAATTCTCCCCCCGGATTACCCCAGCCTGTCGCAAAACGAGAGGCGGCAAAAACCTGATCAGAAATTCACGAACCTGCAAGATGATTTACCCCGAAAGATGATCTACTGGGACTGATTTGCGCGTGAACCAACCCACCAGCGACCAACCCCATCCATGCGATACACCACAGCGGACACCACCATCGCCCGCCGCACCGGGTGTTTCCAAAGCCTTTCATGACAAAAATCACGCGCGGTTGCTCTCAAACATGCATCGCCCCCTATGTGGATGGTTTTGCGGCAGAGTTCGCCCGGGCTTGCATGCCGATTCAATGTCGATGGGGACACCGGTTTCCTGATGGAGTTTCAGTGCGAAGGCCGAAGCGATGGCCGTGCCGAATCTTGCGCTTGCATCGGTTGTTGAGCCTTACTTCTTACCTTGTGGCTTCGAGATGGGAAGGATGGTGCCAGCCTTGATTTCACGGGTGAGTTGCTGATGGTTTCCTCTTCCAGATCGAGTTCGCGAAGCGCTGTTAGCAACTCGCCGATGCGGGCGTCCATTTCCTCGACGACATCGCCGTAAACGCCAAACTTGGAGCGGCCCTTCCACGCCGGATGGGGCTCGACCGGGAAATGCGGAGCGGTGTAGGGCAGGTAGAGGAAAAACGGCCGCTCGCGGTTGGCTTTCACGAAACGGATCGCCTCGGCGGTGAACTGTTCGGTGAGGAGGCGGTTGTCAAAGGGGTCCTCCACGACCTCGTCGCCGCGCCAAACTTTTTTAACCTGGTTGTTGCTGTGGGTGAGGTAGTAGGTGCTGCCGAAGCCCCGTGCGGGCGGGCGGGTAGCGGGCTGGTCGCCAATGTGCCATTTCCCGGAAATCGCAGTGGCATAACCCTCGGAGCCGAAGATCTCGGCGATGGTGAGGGCTTCAGGGCTCATGCCGTCGTGCATGCCCATTTTGTAACCCACGACACCCTCGGTCCAACCGAGGCGGGTGGCATAGGCACCCGTCAGCAGTGACATGCGTGAAGGTGTGCAGACCGAAGCTCCAGAGTGGAATCCGGTGAGGCGGATGCCGTCGGCCGCGAGTTTGTCGATCACCGGGGTGCGGATCAAGGGGTGACCATAGCAGCCGAGATCGTGATAGCCGAGGTCGTCGGCGAGAATGAGAATGACGTTGGGTGGGCGCTCCCCTGCCCTGCTGGGCGAAGTGCAGAAAATTCCGGCCAACGCCAAGATTAGGAAGGTGAGGAGTCTGTGATTCATCTTTGAGGAGGTGCTCAGTCCCGCTTGAACACCATCAGTTGCGATTTTGCAGCGGTGGTTGGTTTGATGGTGAATTCAGGATAAAAGTCCGGCGGCAAGTTGACTGCGCCAACGCTAGGCAAACCGACTGATTCAGGAGAATGAACCAATATCCCGATACGAAGCGCAACCAAAGATCATTTCGGTCATTTTGCAAAAATGTAACGCGCATTTGAGTCTCAGCCACGCGATCCCGCATCTATTTCCCTCGCTAAAGGAGCGGGCGGCGCACCGGAACCTCAGGATCTGACGTCAGCCGCAGCCGCAACCGCTGCCACAGGAAGCCGCGCGCTGCGCAGCGAGCTTTGCCTCCAGCGCGATGGCGGTGGGAGTGATGGAAAGCCCGCCAAGATTGGTGCAGCGCACTTCGCGAGGCATTTGCTTGGCGACCTGTTTTGCCGTGTCGATCACTTCATCGAGCGGAATCAGCGGATCGTAACCCGCGAGGGCCATATTGGCGCACGACAGGGCGTTGGCGGCCGCCATCACGTTCTTGCCGAGGCAGGGAGCTTCCACGCGGTTGGCGATCGGATCGCAAATCAGGCCGATCATGCTTTGCATCGCCATCGATGCGGCGGCGACCGATTGCTCGAGAGTTCCACCGGCCAGGGTCACCAGCGCGGCACCGGCCATGCTCGCGGCGGAGCCACCCTCCGCCTGACAACCGCCCACTTCCGCCGCGAATGTCCAGCGGGTGGCGATGAAAACACCGATCAATCCGCTGGCGAGCAGTGCCTTCGCCATCGCTTCCTCGTCGAGGTTCATGCTCTCCGCCATCGCGACCACCGCGCCAGGCAGTGCCGCGCAGGCACCGGCGGTGGGCGCGGCAACGATCACGCCCATTGAGCTCTTCACCTCCATCAATGAGGTGACGTAAAGAATGATTCGGTTCAACGCACCGCCATCTAACAAATTCCCAGCCCGCATCATTTCATCGAATCGGCCGCACTGGTGGCCAAGCACGCGGTCATCGTATTGAGTGCCGGCAATGCCTTCGGCGATGGAGTTCCGCACGATGTGCACGATCGCCACCATCTTCGCAACCACCTCAGCCTCACTCAGGCCGCCCCGCTCCATTTCGTATTGCACGGCAAGCCGCCACAGCGGCGTGCCGCGTCCGGCATCGTAATCCAACATTTCCTCACAGCTGCCGAACGGCACCCGGGTTCCCTTGGCGGACAGCACCGGCAAGACGGGAGCCAGCATCTTGACGTATTGCACGCCTTTCAAACTGGTGATGATCTCGTCACTCAAGAATTGCGGGGCCTTGACCTCGACCATGTGCCTGCCACCGGCTTCATGCAGAAAAACTTCCCCGTCCCCGACCTGCGCTTCCAATGCAGTGAACACATCCTTCGCATTTTCCCGAACCCATAACAGCGTCTCGAAACAATCCCCGAAGATCGAAACTCCGAAGCCGTCGATCTCGATGACTTCCATCATCCCGCCACCGGTCGAGATGGCATTCAGCGTGTGGGTTTCCCGGGCTCCGTGAAGCGTCAACCGATAGGTGTTAGGATGCGGATCCCCCGCATCAACCGTCTCGATGGCAATGCTCACGCCGGTATCCCGCAATGCTTGGGGCGAACCCGGCAGTCGCGGATCCGCAGCGTCCCAACCCATCAGACCGCCGAAAAGTCCCATGTCCGACCCCTGGGTGTCGTGGGTGGTGGGAAGCGATCCCTCGCGGTCAAACTCCACCAGCACTTGGTTGAAATTCCCGACCATCAGATCACGCGCCAGCCTGCCGATCCGCAGCGCGGCGGCGCAGTGAGAACTCGATGGCCCGCGCATCACGGGACCGATCACATCGTTGAATATGCTGACAATCATGGTTAGGGCTTCCGACTCCGAACCCAATAAATGGATTTTGGCCA
>JBBECN010000171.1:0-18852 GCA_040881795.1 Akkermansiaceae bacterium | reverse complement strand
ACCAGGCGGACGATCTCCCTCCTCTAAATATTCCCTAACATTTTGAATCGGCCCACTGCCGATTAAAGGATTTGTAAATTTAAATTATGGCCACGCTTTCTCGGCGTAATTACGACAAATCCAAGGCCCGCCCTTCATCCTAACCAGTCTTTCCAAATCCGCCATCGCCGCTCTCACGTTCCCTCCTGCCCCTGCCGCAATCATTCTGGTGTTAGCAATAGGGACACATACTGGAAGTCATCCCTCACTGCTCAACCTCGATATGGCTTTTTGCCAAGTCGCTCACTCCTCTGCCAGAAAGCGTCTCACTCTCACGCAACGGTTGGTGCATCGTATTGATGAAACAGCTTTTTACACCGCTGATTGCAACTGAGGCTGAGGAATTTTGGTCGAAAGTTCGTTAGCAGACCAGTTGAGCCGGTAATAACCATGAGTCGTCCCTGCGGACGCCACTGTGATTAAAAGCGGCCCGTTATTGCCCTCAATCGTCTCCCCCACGTCAGTCCACGTGATCTGGTCTATTGACGATTGGAGTTGGTATTGGGTGGTGTTGCGCGAAATCCAAGTGATCAAGATGTCTTCTTGCGCGCCCCCCTGATCGTCGATCCAACTAAGCACCTCCAGCTTCACATCTTGAGGTGGTTGCGGTTTTTTTGTTGGAAACGGTTGCAGTTTGGTGCGCACGGCCTGCTGCAGTTGAGCCTGCATCCGACGACGTTTGGCCACCAGATCTGGGGTCGCCCGCGTTGGCCGCCCCAAAAGCTTCCGTTTGTTTTCAGCCCCTATGGAAAGATTCACGTATTCGACCGGATCCCCAGTTGTGCCTCCCAATCCGTTGTCTCTATCCGTGTCAGTACCGCCCATGCATTTCGGTCGCACATCGTAGAATTCGCCTTCGGGTAACTCCACTCCGTCCGCGTCAAAATAATAGACGTATTTCGATTCCTTATCTCGCAGGGCACGCAGTCGATTAGGTGGTGGCACGATACCACCAGGAAACGACTCCACACTCTGCCCAGCATAAATATCATCGTAGGTGATTAGAATCGAATCCTGCACCGCTCGGCCTCCCGGCTTTTTGATGAGCGAACTATAATCCACCCCGCTGAAGCGATAGCGCCTGGAGTTGATGCCAAGCATCGAACAGACGGTTGGCAGAAAATCGACGTGCGAGACAAGCTCCGAGCACAGTTTCCCACCCTTGGCAAAATCTACCGGGTTGGACCATACCATGGGCACTTTGATGGTTTCCTCGTAGGCACAGAATCCTTTTTGACGAAGCCCACCATGGCAGAGTCCCAATTCGCCATGATCCGAGGTGTGCACAATCCACGAGTTACTTCTCAATGCGGTGCCCCTGATGAGATCAAGGACTTTTTTAAACTCGGCATCCACCAGCTTGAGCGCATTGGCATAGAAATTCATGTAATTCAGACTGCCGGTACCACTTTGGTCTGTGACCTCCGGCAGTGCGCCCAGCACCAAATTGCTGATCACATTGTATTTCACCTGCGTGCTCGGCTTTAAATTCGTCAGCAAGACCTCGCTAAATGTCGGCGCATCCTTGGTCAAACTGCCAGAGAGGATGCTGCGGTCATATCCCCAACTCGGCTCCACGCTCACTGTAGGAAAGTCACCACTATACGTCGGATAGCCAATCAAATCATGTGGGTTGACCAGCGAAATAACCAGACAAAACGGCTTGTCCCCAGGATGGTCCAACTTGTGCTGAAGATAAGCCAACGCGCTGAGCTCCTGCAACTCTGGATTAATTCCGCCAGCGCCACCGTTGGCCGACCAATCGTAACCTTCAATCACACGGCCGTCTTGATTGTACTTACCCCCACCATACAAACGAGCGGGATCGGCGTCAGATCCAATGTCCGGACCGTTCCATCCATCAAAGCCATTGCGACTCGGATCATCATCCACCTTAACCCCATCAGGCCGCACAATGCCTTCCGTCAAATGCCACTTCCCTTTGTAGACGACTTCATACCCCTCAGCCTGCAAGACAGTGCCTAAATTTGGCACTGTCGGATCAAGCTGATTGTCCGCGACGGTGCCAATATTCACCTGCTGCACCGTGTCAGCACAGCGATGCTGCGCCGGATACAACCCAGTGAACAAAGTGTTTCGCGCCGGAGTACACATCGACGTGTTAGAAAAAGCATTCTGAAACGACACACCCGTCTGCTTCAGCTCGGTCAAAGCCGGTCGATTCTCTGCCTCCCATCCTTCAGGAAACCACATCGTCGGACGCTCTTGGTCGGTCAGGAAAATAATCAAATTGCGACGATTCCGCTTCGTCACTCGCTTCTCACCTCGACCCGATGCCTCCACCGGCCACACACTCACCGCCCCGGCCGCCATCATACCAATCCCCGAACCACTCGCCACCTTGAGGAAATCACGTCGATTAAACTGAGCCAGTTCAGCGGCATCAGTCTTGGTAATCATGGGCTTTGAATCGTTCATCTTAATAGTAAAGTTGATAGTGGGGCAATAATCGAGGTTTTCACTCGCGCGACTCGTTCGCTAGGGCTATAAAATGTGATTTTCACAATAAATGCAAGCATTTTCAAGTATTCATCAATGATACTCGTCCACGATTGCGGCTAGAAATTTGCTTTTGGGGGAGGGGAGCTTGAGGTCGCCCTTGAGTGACCGGAGGGCTGGGAAATGGGGGTTGATCGCCGGGCCGCTTCCGAAGGGGAGCGGCCCGCCAAATCGCCAAAGAGGCAAGTTTTCTCGCTCCTCTTTAATCGGCCGAATCGGGCATTTCATTCCGCATGGGGTCATGCAGAATTTGCATCAGCTGCAGTTGTGGTTGGACCTGTTCGCTTTCTCCGGTGTTGGAGTATCAAACGCTGGCCTGCATGGTCTTTAGCTTGATGTCGTAGTCGTCAAGAGGCGTGGACTCCACCCACTGAGGGAGGCCGCGCACCTTGATGTTGTGGACATACTTATGACGGCCCCACGCATCGTAGAACGAGAAGGGCATTTCGTGGGACAGGTCGTGGAGCTCTTCCAGCGTCTCGGGCTGCCAGCGGCGGAGGGAAAGGGTCAGAAGCAGCATACCGCCTTCTGCGAAGCACATTGTTTTTGAACAAAAGTTCCAAGTCGATTTTCTTTTCCTTTGACTCCGTGCCCATCCAATCCGAGTAAGTGAGATCGAACGGAATGACTTGATTCGGATGGAATCCGTGATGGTTAAGGGTTGTGAGATTGTGCTTTATTGGAGTCGAGTCCGCGTGGTAATTACGGCGGTGCTGAAAATTCTGTCGCGCATCGCCGTTCTCTCGTGTGGCTCCGTAGCCATCGCGGGAACTCAGACGCAGCCGAAGGGCCTGGTTTATTCAGGGAACTACCAGAATGAAGCTTTTGAGAGCCTGACTTTTGTCAATTCGGTGGTCGGCTGGGACACATTTTTCAATGCTGGATTCCTAGGTGGCAGCACGGTGATCGGCAATGTCGAGGGCGGGCACATCTGGTTTGATCACGAGGTGTTCGCTCGGCCCATCGGAGCTCCTGCCGGCTTTTCGACCGTCGTCAACAGCGCGCCCGGGGCGGTGAATCAGATTGATTTCCACGCGACGACCGTCGGCCATGTGCTGGCAGGTAGCGGATTTGTGGCACCCGCATCCTACACCTATGCCGGGCTTGGAATGGCACCGGAGGCAAAACTGGTTTCAGGGGCCATTGCCACGGAATTTTCAACGACTGAATTGGGTGTGTTCTCCACCTCCGGAGCCTCGGTCACCGACACCTATCAATCGTTTTTCCAAGGCACCGGTCTCGGTATGGGCATCGCAACGCCGGATGTGATCAACAGCAGTTGGGGTGGGGAGGATTCTGCGGCAACGTCGGCAGAGATCCTGGCGATCGATGGATTGGCTCGGGAGAATGCCGCAGTCGCTTTTGTGGTTTCCGCAGGCAATGACGGAAATGCCATCGTTTCCACTCCCGGATCTGGTTTCAACAACATCTCGGTGGGTTCTTTGGGTGGTATGTCGTTCCTCACGCCATCGAGCTTCTCGTCGCAGGGGTTCACCGACTTTCACAATCCTGAAACTGGAATCACCCATAGCGGAGTGAGGGCCGCCGTGGATATCTCGGCACCGGGCGAGAGATTGTTCCTGGCGGCCTATCTAGGAAACAGCGGTTCCATCGGGGCCGCGCTGCCTGGTGTGGTGCAGCAACCTTCGCCAACCGATCAGTATTTCCTCAACATGGATGGCACGAGTTACTCGGCTCCCATCGTTGCCGGCGGTATCGCTTTGTTGAAGGATGCCGCGAAGACCGATCCTTTCGTGAACCACCTCGGAAACAGCGATGCCTTCGATACCCGTGTGATCAAATCCGTCATTATGGCCGGTTCCAGGGAAACCGAAGGCTGGAACAACGGGCAAAACGCGATGAACGTGACCACCCAGGTATTGGACGCCAGGGCCGGGGCTGGTTCGCTCGATCTGGTGGCTGCCGCAGATGTGTATTTTTTCGGAACCCGCGAGCTTGCTGCGGATGGCGGTGGAGCGATCGAAAATTTCGGCTGGGATGCAGCGACGATTGATCTGGGCAGCACGTTTGAATATGTATTCTCCATGACCTTCAGCCAAGAGATGGCGCTGACAGTGGCGCTCAACTGGTTCTCGGTGCGGGATTTCAATGATACAACCGACACCGGATCGGATCTGGCGTTCTCAAATCTAGACTTGCAGGCGTGGTCGGTGGACGGCGGCGGGCAGTTCCTCGCGAAAGTCGGTGAGTCCATGTCCACTTATAACAACACCGAGTTTCTCCGCATCGACTCGCTCGCTGCCGGTCGATACGGCCTGCGCGTGGTGTTCGGTGGCATGGTGTTTGATACGACGGACCTCGTCAGTGACGAATACTACGGACTCGCCTGGCAGGCCGTGCCCGTTCCAGAGCCGGGTGGTATCATGATTCTGTTAGGCGGTGCCGTCCTGATGCTACGGCGGCGGAGGAAATGAGTCCGCGTTCACAGAAGATATTTCGACACCTGCTCCCCGTCCTCGTCGCCACGGGCTGATTGTTTGGGAGGTGCCGGGATGATGAGGATTTCTGCTGGAAGCAGGCGTTCGTGGCCACTGTCCGGGCACTGAGGCGGGTGAAGGAAGGATTGCACGGTGACGACGGCGACGGGGGCGAGCGGACCGAGGGACTTCCGGTGGTGTTTTTCGTAGAGGGTAAGGAAGGCGTCCCAACCGTAGTGGACGATTTGCCAGAGGGGCGAGGTGTGGGGGCGGCGGGTGTGGATTCGTTCACACTGCGGGATCAGGCCGCTCGCTGCACGTCTGCGGTCGTCATGTCCAGCAGCCATGCCAGGCACTCATTCTTGAACTGCCACCACGAGCAGTGCATGTTAGGCTGCGGTTAATGGCGGCCAGCGGCGATACCGCCATCATGAACAAGAACACCCGCAGGCTTGGAAGAATTGGCATCCCTACAGAAGCGGCGGAGCCACTCGCCCAGCAGATGGAACTGGGTTGCAGATACCTCGCGGATTCGTTGAAACAACAATGAACGCAATCGGATTTGTTCCCACCTTTGTTCCCACTTTCGGGAGTAAGGCTGGCAAAAATTGCTAACCTTTTAATTATGAGGGAAGTACGAGGACTGGGACTCGAACCCAGGACCAATTGATTAAAAGTCTATTGCTGTTTGAATTATCATGGCATTGTTCTCTGGCGGCAAGCGACTTGGCTATCCGCGCCAGCGATCTGGCGTTCTCGAAGAAGTAGGCCGTTTCCTGTGGTCGGTCTCTTCCAAATAGCACGACTTTCTGGCGGTTGTATTGCTTGCCCTCTTTCTGATGCTCCATCAATGCTCTCTTGGCCACGAACATCATCCCTTCACTGCCAATCGGCTCGTAGCCCCATATTGGCTCAACGAGTTTGTTGACCATCATCCCCATCGGGCCCCATGCCACCTCGTCTGTTGGAGTGGGGCATTGCTGGGATTGGGTGGCTCCGATGTCCGTTGGACCTTCGCCGGACACCAGCAGAATCACGCATTGCCCCCTTCCTCATTGGCGAGTTCTGCGGAGAGAGCGGTGAGGTCGGTGTCCACGAAGGCCTCGCCCGGACCGAGACCGTCCATTTTCCACTTCACTTGATCCAACTCGAAGAAGCGGCGGGCGTGAGTCGCTCCGCGCTTGTCCTTGTAAAGAAATATAACTCCTTCGCGGGCCTTGTCGTCGGGCAGGAAATTGAGGATCAACGGGCTGTGGGTGGTGATCAGAACCTGCCGCTTCTTGGAAAGCTCCAACAGAAAATCCATGAGCTGGCCGACGATCTGTTGGTTCACGCCATTCTCGATCTCGTCGAAGAGCACCACGGAGTGTTGGGCGTAGGCCTGTGCCAAAACGCCTACCACCCGCAGCATGCCGTCGTTGATTTGCGCCGCTCCATACTCGGAGGAAGCGCTGTAATCCTCCTTGAGCACCAGGTTCTTCCAGCCGGCCTTGAGGCTCTTGACCGAAAGTGAATCCAAATGGGGATAAAATTTCCGAAGCTGCCCGCTCAACTCAGCCAGGTCATTCTGACTCAGGCTGCTGAGGAACGCTGAGAGTTTCTCGCCCCCGCTGCCAATGTCATAGGCCGACTTCGCCCGCTTCCGCATGAGGTGAGGCGAGAGCAGTTCCAGGGATTTCAATCCTACCAAACCGATTTTCAGCGCCTTTAAAGCCGGGTGCAATTTATCGAGCTTTAAAACTGATAGAATCGATCCTTCGTAATCGAAAGGAATTACGTCATTTGTAAACTCCCGTTCTAGTTTGTCGTTAACAACGCCGAATTTTGGCCCATTTACGTTGAGCAAATTAGGTGGTTCACCGTTCATGCTCACGATCTCTTGGGTGCAGCGTTTGGTGTTGGTGTTATAGCGACCCCACCAACTGACTTCACCATGTTCCTTGTCTTGCCACGTCAGGGCGAACTGGATGGTTCTTGAGCGTGTGGAATTGAAGGTAAGTAGTTCGGCTGCCTTCCAATCACGGGACTCAAGCCATGCCGTGAGATTGCCGCTCGCAAGCTGGCCAAAAAAATCGAATGCTTGAAGGAGCGTGGATTTGCCAGAACTGTTCAATCCAACAAGCACTGTCAGGGGGGCGAGAGGCGGTCCATTTTGGCTGGGAAACCAGAAGTCTGCCAGGGATTTGAAGTTCTTGATGTGGAGGCGGGTGATCATGGCGGTGAGTTAGGCCAGAGTGGCATACGGATCGGGCACCGGGCGGGGAATGACTGGAAGATCACCGCGCCCTTCGGCGGTCCAGCGTTCCGCTGCTTGGGCAATGAGTGGGGCGACCACCCGCAAACCATCGAGCGACAGTTCGTTCCGTTGATGAAGGTCATACCATTCCCATCTCAGTTCCAGCACTCGGATGCCTTGGTCCAGGCCGAGTTTTTCCAAGGTCAAGTTTGCCGCTGTCTGGCGCTCCGGTGGGACGTTGACGAGTTGGAGCAAAAGTGAGGGCAGTTCGATGGTAAACCAGTCGTCGCCGACTTCAAACGGATCGAGCAGTTGGCCATCGAGCGTGCGTTTGCTGCTGTTCAATGCGCCATCGATGAAACGGAAATTATTCCATTCGTAGGCGAGTTCCGGGGTTTGGTTCGTCCGGCAGGTGTTCCAAGAGGTGAAATGATCCACCTGGCCGTCGTGAAGATACATCGCGTAATAGCCGCAACGGCATCCAAAGCCCCGGCGCAGGTCGTGGCGGAAGGGTGACCAGAAGTCCCTGGGACGGTCTGGCAGTGGTGACTTTTGCCTCAGAATCCAACTTCGGCCCTCCTGGCGGCAGTTGGCATCGAAGGTTGCGGGTTCCGGGACTGGCGACGGGACGTGGATCATTTCACACCTCCTGTCGCCACCAACCAACGCGGCCAGAATGGGTCGGAATCCGCAAGGGTGCGCGAGAGCTCCGCTTGGATGGCGGCGACGTCGGGACCATCGCGGGAACCTTTGATCCAGCGATTGGCGGCGATGAGCGCCTGCTCGGCTTCCTTGGAGTAGCCACTTTTCATGTCAAAGGCAGGCGAGCGGAGCCATTCGATGATGCTGCCGAAGCGTGCCCATTGCACGGATTCGAGACGCACTTGGCCTTCCTGAGTAAGCTCCAGGTTGAAAAGCCGATCCCGTGCTTCATCGAAGAGTGTCTCGACCGAGGCCAGGACGAAGGGGGCGTGGGTGGTGGCGATCACTTGCACCTGGGCTTGGTTGGCGGATTCCAGCAGGCGGTTGAGCACCGCAATCACGGCGGGCAGGATGCTGCGCTGCCATTGCGGGTGCAAATGGGCCTCCACCTCGTCCCATAGCAGCACGATCCTGTGGGTGCATTCCCTACCGCGCAGGTCAGCGGCGGCGCGGTGCTCCGTCCACGCCCAGACCAGCATGTAGGCCAGCGAAAGGATGCGCTTGATGCCTGCCGACGTGTGCGGCAGCGGGACGGAGCCGTAGGACATTTTCAGCGTCGGGATGTCCCGGACACCCATACCAGGGACACGCACCGACTGCCCGGGAACCAGCGGCGCGTCCTGACCGCCGGGGGAAAGCAAAGCCAGAACTTCCCGCAGGGTGGTGAAGGCTCCATTGGCCTTGAGACTCCAGGTTTCCCAATCCTCCAGCAGGCCGCGGCAGATCACGGTTCCATCCTCATCCCGCAGGCTTTCCCAGAGTTCCTTTTTGCTGAAACGAAAGGCCTCTGGCCGCTCGCCGCCATTGCGTTCCGGATCCCAGAGGGAAAATCCACCGTCGATTCTCGCATAGATCACCAGTCCCGGGCTCGGTGGGCGACCAGGCGGCGGCGGCGCCCAATCCAACTGGTCCCGGCGGTATTGGCATTCGATTTCCGTGTTCGGCCCGCCCTTGCCGTGGACATGGAAACGCACGCTCGCATCGTTCACACCAGCCGCAGGATGGATCTTTGCGTCCTCTGTCCAAGAGCGTGTGAGCGCCCACCACGCGACATCCAAGAGAAAGGTTTTGCCCAGCCCGTTGTCGCCAGTGAGAAGGTTCAAGCGCTCGCCAAACTCGAAGTCGAGAGCGGGGGCGGGACCAAGATTCCTCAGTGATAGTGTTTCAAGCATAGAATGGATCGGTGCGCGTTGAGTATGGTGAAAAAAGATCAGCCGAACAAGTCCGGTTGTGCCGGTGGGAAGAGGTCGGGTGGGGGTTCGTAGCCTTTGGCGGTTTTGGTGGCGCGTTTGGTCGCGGCTTTCTTGGCGGTCGATTTCTTGCTCTTCTTCTCGTGCAATCCGGCGGCGAGTTCTTCGGCGTAGCGCTGGTGGTTGAGGGCGAGCAGGCGGTCGAGGACTTCGCGGCGGGCAGCTTCGCTGATCGTGTAACGCAGTCCTTGCTTGGTCTCGTGAAAATCGTGATCCAAGTCGAAATCAACCCAGTTGTAGGCTGCGACCACAGCCCGATCCAGATCAGCATGTAGGGCTCGAAGCCTTACGATATTCGCCGACAAATCAGCCGGGTCGTGAAAGCGATTGTAGATAGTTGTCAAACCTTCACGGTGTTCCTGCATTAGCGCCTGGCGATGCTCATAATAGCCAAGTCCACAACTCTCTAAAGTCGGTGTTGCACATGGAAATGCAAACGTATCGAAGCAGTCGGAGACAGTGTATCTAACTCGGGTTTCCAGCGAAGATCCATACTCCCTTACCCAAGAGTCGTAAATGCTACTGTGCAGTGTCTCGAATCCTAGATTCTTACGAAATGCGATGACGTTAAGAGCCACATCAAATACCTGCCGCCGATGCACGAAAGCATGGCTTAAATATTTGGTGTGCCGACAGCACACTAAGGCATGTCCGGCTTCTTCGACGGCTTGGTATAGATCGAGTGCCGGACGAGTGAATTGCCACCAGATTTCCCGCCGCCTGCGGTCATTGTTCTTTTGCCGCTCAGGCTTCACCCGTTCTTCAATGATTCTCAGGCACTCTGGATAATCTGAAGCATAATTGGCATTTGTATCCCGTATTCCTTCCGGGGCATTCAGCGGCCAATTTTTAAAATTGATGATCCTTCGACTTGCAGAGTGAGTTGGCGAAGAATTGAGATCATCGCCGTTCAAGTATAGATCAATAACGTTTCTGTTCTTCACATCCCTTTCTATTAAAGCATCTGCCTCCTCATGCCCGAGTGTAAATCCAAGACCTAGCACAGTCGTTCCTTGGAACGCGTGACCAGAATTTGAAAGCAATCGATATGGCCTTCCTTCGACGGACTTCGGCTCTCCCAACATTGCCGTGATCGATTTCACTGACTTGCTATTTAGGAGAAATTTCGATCTCCATTCGCCACGACGAAGCCAGATGTGAGCAACCTCAAGGGAGGCCACTCCCGGCCAAGGAACAGATGGCCGAGCCCGAACAATAACGCCTCGCATCGTAATAATCTGATCGAGACCAACATCTCGGGTATCGCCTTCTGATATCGTGTTTGTGGCGACTAATCCAAGCTGGCCTGATTCCGCAAGCAATGAGAAGGCGCGGAGAAAAAAGTATTCACAAAGATCAGCGCTTCCCCGCTGTCCAGTCGCTAAAGCTTCGACAAGGTATTTTCGATAATCAGTTCCGAGTGCTCCCGTGATCTTTTGCCCACCCATAAATGGCGGGTTGCCAACAAAAGAATTGAAGCCACCACGCGCAAAAACTTCGGGAAATTCAACCGGCCAGTGGAATGTCCGACGTCCGGCCAACTTCTCGCGGGCAGCACGGGCTAGTTCAGATTTAAAATTTGAGGTTTCAATTCCCGCGTCGGTATCGCGTTGCATCAGGATTTGAGCTTGCTCTGCCTCGTCGGCACGTTGTTCGTCATAGTTGTTGCCATCTAGACCACGCAGTTCAAAAGCAATGAGGTAGTCCGCGACCGCTTTTACCTTGGCGATGGCGGCTTCGGCTTCGCAATGTAGACGGCTTTTGATTTCGATCTGACTGTGATCGTTGGATGGTAGGGCTTCGAGCGCGCCGCGTTTGGCGGAAGCGTCGTCAACGTAGCGGAACAAGTTGCTGGTGGCGAAGGACTCCTGAAGGACTTCTCCAGATTGAGCGCGTAACGAGAAGTTTTCGATCTGTGCAACCGAACTAACACCCAGTAGCGAATCCCCGCACTTGAGCGCGTGGTCCAGGAAGGTGAAGGGGCGGTCTTTCTGGAGGGTGATGAGCCAAAGGGAGAGCTTGGCCATTTCCACGGCCATGGGGTTGATGTCCACGCCGTAGAGGCAACGGTCGGCGACATAGCGGCGTGCGATGGCGATGCGCTCGGCGGGGTCGGAGGGAAGCAGACGCTCGGCGGAGGAACCGGCGGAGAGTTCGCCATCCGGGGTGATGATGATAGAGCCAGCGTGTTCCCGCTCCGCAATTTCCCAAGCTTCGCAGAGGCGCTCGGCGAGGTAGCGGCAGACTTGGACGAGAAAGGCCCCGGAGCCCATGGCCATGTCGCAGATCTTGAGGGCGAGGATTTCCTTAGCCGTCTTGAGCTTCCACTCTGACTCGGGCAGGCCTTCGGCTGGGCCAATGTAAACCAAGGGGTCCAATGTGTGCTTGACGATGGGCTCGGTGAGCGATTTCGGGGTGTAATGGGTACCGCTACTGCGGCGGTCGGTGCCCGCGGTGACGAAGACGGAGCCGGTGCGGATGACGACCAGGCGATCGAAGTCATCGGAGCGGAGCAGATCGGCGAAGGGGCGGATGCGACGGGCGAGGCGGGGGTCTTGGCCGCAGGCGAGGAGGAGAGAGTGATCGAGGATCGAGGAGGGTAGATCGTGGATGGCAGAGGATGAAGGCGCGTCGGCTTTGGCTTTGCCGCGGGCTTTGGGTTTGCCGTAGCCGAGGGCGGATTCGAGGGCGTTGGCGGAGCGGCCGGTTTGGTCCTTGAGGAACTCGATGAGGGCGGCGGGGGCGGCGGGGGCGGATGGGGTATCGCCGTAGTTGACCTTGCGGGTGGGGAACGGGATGGGTGTGGGGTCGTAGGTTTCCGCGGCCATGAGTCCGCCTTCGAGCGGGAAGGGTTCCGCGGCGGCGGCGTGGGGATCAATGCCGGCGAGTTCCTCCAGCTTGGAGAGCGGGATTTCCGGTTCGTTTTTTCCGCTGAGGCCGAGGGTGATTTCGCCGGCGCGGCGGCCGGTGTGATCGAGCAAGCCTTCATAGACGTGGCCGATTTGTTCGATGTCGAGGGCGCGGAAGGAAACGCGGCGGGCTTCCGCGGGGCCGCCGCCGGGGACTTTGACACGGAGGATCTGGAGGGCTTCCAAGAGGTGGAGGACGACGCGGTTGTTCACCCGCAGCGGGTGGGATGGGGTTTCGCGCCAGCGGCTGTCCTTTTCCCGGCCTTCGAGGAAGGGGTAGCGGTCGGGATCGAAGAGCGAGCCACCGTAGGCGGGCAGGCGCATGGACTCGTGCTGGACGCCGCCATGGACGGTGCGGAAGGTGGCGAGCAGGCGCGACCAGGCATCGTGGCGGCGTTCGAGGACTTCCTCGCCGTGCTGGTCGGCGCGTTCGCGCAGGAGTTCCCGCAAGGTGGAGACCGCGTAGTGCTGGTCGTAAAGCGGATCGCCGAGCAGGAGTAGGCCGCGTTCCTCGGCGGAGAAGAGGAAGACCAGCCGCATCATGACGGTGAGGGCGGCATCGTAGATTTCCTTTTCCGGGACACCGGTGAGCAGGCTGCGGCCGGAGTCTTCGTCGATCTGATCAAAGGCCTGGACGAGCATTTCCACGGCGCGGCGGACTTGGCGGCCGAGTTGGTCGGTGACTTCCTGCTGGTCCTTGGAGCTTTCCGCGAAGAGCGCGGAGAGCGTGTCCGGCGCGGCGACGCCGAAGAAGCGGCGGAGATGCATCAGGCTGTGGAAGGCACGCAAGGTGATGGGTTCCTGCATCCAGAGGTCGGCATACCACGAGGCGAAGCCGCTGGTCTCGCCGCGGGGCGAGTAAACCAGCATCCAGTGCTCGCCATTGGTGACCAAGCCTAGCGGGACGCCGCTGGCGTGGAGCAGCTCGGTCATGCGGGTGGCGGGCGAGGCTTTCCAGATCTTGCCGGCGACAGGTTTCTCCAAGCCCTGTCCAGGTGGATATGTGACGACGAGAAGCTGCGGGGTGGTTTCGGCATCGCCGCCGGCCGTGGTGCCGTTCAGCGATCGGCGAAGGACGAGATCCGGGCGGAGGGTTTCGCCGAAGTGCGGCTGGGTGGCTTCGAGGCCCGCGGGGATGGATTGGCCCTCGGCGATGTAGTCGGCTGGCCATTCGAGGAGGTTTTCCAGGACGTGGCGGATCCAGGCGGTGTGGACGTGGAGCAGCGGCTTCCCGCGGTCGAGCCAGTCTTCGTAGGACTCCCGCAAGGCCGCGGCGCGGGCGGGATCGCGGAGGTCGAGCCCCTGCGGGAAGATGCGCAGGAGGACGGGTAAAGAGAGGAAGGGGCCGGAGGTCTCGACGAGGGAGAGCCATTCGGTGTGGTGGCGGGCGGGGGTCATGGGGTAAACGCTGAAATGCTGAAAAGCTGAGATGCTGAGATGGGAGCCATTTGAGCCAATGATGAGCCGTTTCCGGACGGTGGTGATGACCCGATTGAGCCGAATATGACCCGATTGGCGGTGGGATGGGTCGCCCATTCAGGGCTGAAAATTTGGTGGGGTATGGTCCCCAGGGCGTTGCCCTGGGCTGGCATGGGGCGGGCCGTTGGCCCTGAGGAATGGGGGATGATGGCCCGATTGGCACGTTTATGGCCCGTTTGCCGATGTCCCATTTGTCCCATAAATGTCCCATTTCCGCCACGCGGTGAAACACCTTGGGGCGGAGTTGAAGATGGGGCGATTGGGTCAATCATGAGTCGATTTTGAGACGGGTGTCGGATTGAGGGCGCGCTTAGCACATTCTTGGCGCATTTCGAGATCGATTCATGTGGCGGGTTTTGGGGAGTAATGTCGGGTTTATGTCGGGTTTATGTCGGGTTTGGGTGAGCCATTTGAGCCATTTGAGCCATTTATGAGCCATTTCTCGGCAAGCCGATATGCAGCACCGCGGCCCGAACCCATCAGGACAAAAAGGCCCGATTTGACCAATTCCTCCAAATCCCTTTTCGCAGTGGGACGCGTGGTTGCCGCCAATTTCTGATAATCAGTATTGGTGATTTTCCCAGACTGCCGGACGAATGCGATCGCCATCCGCTGCCTTCCATTCAGGCCCAGTTGGTCCATCAAAGCTGGGGTGATCCAGTCCCGCCAGATGCGGACGGTGAACTGGTCGCCGTTTTGGAGGAACTCCGGTTCGGGGAGTCCGGCTTCGCGGCACTTGGCGATGACGTCGAGGGTGCCGGTGCCGGCTTTGTCGATGTAGCTGGCGAGGAAGAGCGCGTCGCTGATGCGTTTGTTCCGCGGGACGGAGGCGTGGGTGAGTTTCAACTTCGCCGGGGTGAGGGAAGGTGGAAGTTCGCCGGGGTTCCAGACTTCCACGCGGTCCGAGAAAACGTAAATCTGCACGCTGGCGTCGGACTGGTAATCGCGGTGAGCGATGGCGTTGACGATGATTTCGGAGACGGCGGCACGGGGGATTTCGTAGCTGACGTCATTGTCCGGTCCGGAATCGCGGACGCCAACCCGGCGGGCGAGCTTGGCCATGACGTAGTCCACCGCCTGATCGACGAGTTCGAAGACGCCGCCTTTGAAAATCTGATAGTCCGGGATGGGTTTCACCGCCTCGGTGCCATGGAAGTGCAGGCATTTCACCTCGGAGGAAGGGAGGGGCGTCTGGGGTCTCTTCCCGAACAGGAGCAGCGCGGCATGGGTGATGTGCGACTCGTTGAGGAGATCCAGATGAGCGAGCGCATCCATGATGGGCGTGTCGGGGCCGAAGCGGTAGCCGCGGGCTTTCTGGGCTCTGGCGAGAAACCACTGGAGTTTGGTTTCTTGAATATCCGCCTCGGTGAGATCGGGCAGCGGTTCGAACTCGGTGACGGTGCCGCGGAGGATGCCCTTCCATCTCAGGTATTCGACGAGGCTCGGATAGAGCCTTTCGTGGAGGAGTTCCTCGATGGTTTCGAAGCGGCGGCGGTTGAGTTGGCGTGATGCTTTGCCAACCAGGGTTTTCATTTTGGGGTTCCGTTTCGAGTCGTCAGAACCTTTGACGAAAATGAGGCGATAGATCGAGTCCGCGGTCGCTTGGTCGAACTCGCGCTCGGTGGGAGAAACGCCCGCGGCATCCTCGGAGCCGTAGTCGTCGCCGAAGATGCCGAGATAGATGGCGGATTTGGAAACCTGCTCCAGATAGAGGCCGTCCGGTGTCCGGTCTGATGCTGCGAGGTCTTCGAAGAGGAAGACATCGAAGTAATTTCGAAACAACGCGTCCTTGCGGATGAAATCGCGCACGGCTCGCCGTTCTGCGGCGAGTTCCTTCTGAACGCTGCTGACAAAAATCTGGTTCATCTGCGACCGCCTTTCTCAAGCTGAGCGACGGCACGATAGGGAACGAGGAAGGTCACGGCGAGCGGGAACAGGCGGGGCTGTGGATTGGCGTAGCGGCTACGGAGGTGCTCGCTTTCGCGCTCAAGTTCCGGCGGGATCTGCTTGAGGCGGGCGTGGAGGCTGTTGATGTCACGTTCGCGCTGGGATTTTTCGGTTTCGGTCCAATCGAACTCCATCTGGGGGCCTTGCCGCTTGTCGAGGGTTTCGCGAATCGTGCGCTCCAATTCGTGCATGACTGCGGTGAGGTGATCGACTTCTCGCCCGGCACGGTCGTCGAGGAAGGACTGGAGGTTCTTGGTCCGCTCGGTCATCCGGGCGTCGAGGGCGGTGAGGAGTGGGGCTTCGATTTTCGTCCAGAGGGCTTTCAAGGTGTCCTCGATGAAGCCAGGTGCGCCGACATCCTCGGAGGCAGAAATGGCGGCAAGCGTTTCGCCGACGTTCATGCGCTTGAAGCGTCCTTCCTGGATGATGCCGCCCGCGGTGAGGATTTCCTCGTGAATGCGTTGGTTGTCGCCGCCGAGGACGAGGAGCCGGCCGTGAACGATGACGGCGGGTGTTTGCAGCGCGGTGTCAGGCACCATGCGGGCGGTGAAGCGGTGGAGCTTTTTTGAGCGATCCATGGACCAGACTTCCGCCCGCAGCAGGCGCAGGCACATTTGGACGAGGCGGTGATTCAGGTGGCAGAGAACCACGTCGTCGCGGCCGGTGGTCTGCGAGTGGTCGAAGACGATGGGACGGATCTTGTGGGTGTGCGGGTGTGCGAGGCCTTCGGCGCAATGCGACCATGAACCGGTGAGCGGAGGGAGTAGCCAGGCTTCCGGAATGCCGGGCAGGTCGGTGGGGATGAGCGGTGGCTGGCCTGCCAGGGAGAGGCCTGTTTCGACGACGTTGCGAATGCGCTCGGGGGTGAGGTGGAGTTCGCGGCGGGTGTCGTTGAGCTGGCCGGAGAGTTTTTCGAGTTGTTCGCGGAGCTTGCGCTCGAATTTGAGCATCGTCCGGGCGGGGCTAGCATCAGCTTCGGCGCGGGTGGTGTCCAGCGTGCGGCGGCGGCCGAGCATGGCTTCCTCGACTTGATCGGCGATGACGGGTCCGACTTTTCCGAGATCCTCGCGGATGGCCTCGACCTTGATCGCAGCGCGTAGGAGGAATTCGAGATCGCCTTCGAGATCGCCGGGGGCCTGACCGGGCTTGGTGGCATCGAAGCCCTTGCCGACGAAGTGGAAGATGTGGACCTCGTCGTTTTTCTGTCCGTGACGGTCCACCCGGCCATTCCGCTGTTCCATGCGGTTCGGGTTCCACGGGATTTCGTAGTGGATCAGTCGGTGGCAGTGGTTCTGGAGGTTGACGCCTTCGGAAGCGGCGTCGGTGGCGAGGAGGATGCGGATGGCGGAATCCTTGGGATCGGCTTGGAAGGCGGCTTTGATTTTCTCGCGCTCGTCGAGTGGCATGCCGCCGTAGATGGTGAGGAGGCGGTCGCTGGCGGCGAGGCCTTCCGCGGCGAGGATGCCGTGCAGCCATTTCTGGGTGGCGCGGTATTCGGTGAAGAGGATGACGCGTTCGTTGATCCACTTGCCACCGGGTTTGAGGGTCGTGTGGAGCCAGGCAATCATTTCGTTTGCCTTGGTGTCCGCATGGGAGGCGGCATCCGCGGCCCAGTGGCGGAGATCCTTGAGGACGGCTTCTTCTTCGCGAGATAGCGGGGCGCTGTGGCGGGAGGCGGTTTCAATCTTCTCCGCGGCGACGGCTTCGTATTCCTCATCGTCGAAGTATTCGTCGTCGGCGCTGAGAGATTGCATCCACGCGGAGCCGGACGAAGCACCGCCGGCACCGACGGATTTGGCGTGCTTTTCGATGGTGGAGGCGAAGGCGGCCGGCGAGGAGAAGAGGCGCTTTTTCAGGAGCTTGAGCACGAACTCCGCGCCGAATCGCTGGGAGGGGGTTTGAGCGGATTTTGCACGAAGTTCTGTGTAACGCTGGAGGTTTCGATGAACCTGGCGCTCGGTTTCAGTGTAGGGGACTTCGATGTGCTTTACCTGCCGTTCCGCAAATCGACGGGAGCCGTCCCAGCGGAGTTTCAACTCGGACTTGAGACGGCGGACCATGACCGCGTCGAGCTGGGTGCGGTTGATCTCCGTACCGACGGCGAAACGCTGGTTGTCGAGGAGTTCAAGCAGTGCGGAAAAGCTCTCCTTGTAGCCGTTGTGTGGGGTGGCGGAGAGGAAGAGTTTATGCTCGAAAACGGTGGCGAGGCCGCGGATGGCTTGGGTGCGCTGGGACTCGATCGCATACTTGCCCCGGCCCGATGGGGCGACGTTATGACATTCGTCCACGATGAGGAGATCGTAGGGGCGTGGGTAAGTGGCGTCATCGCCGGCGGGCAAGGTTTCCCGGAACAACCGCATGGGGCGCTCGCGCTTGAGGAAATCGATAGAGGTGATGAGCCGCGGAAAGTGCGACCACGGGTTGACGTGGATGCCGCGCTTCCGTCGCAAGGCACCGAGTAGATCGCGGTCCACGATGCGGAATTCGAGGCCGAACTTGTCACGCATTTCCTCCTTCCACTGGACCTGGATGGAGGACGGACAAACGATGAGGATGGTGCGGGCACGGTGGCGGAGGATCAGCTCCTGCGCCACGAGACCGGCTTCGATGGTTTTTCCGAGGCCAACATCGTCCGCAATCAGCAGGTTGACCCGGGGCATCTGAAGGGCGCGGACGACGGGATCGAGTTGGTAGTCGTCCACATCGATGCCGGAGCGGAACGGGGCTTGAAGCGCCTTGTCGTCGGCTTGGGAGACGGAGCCCCAGGTAACGGCATCGAGGAAGGCGTCGAAAGTGTGGGGTGTGTCGAAGCCCTGGAGTTCGGGCAGTCCTGATTTTTCAGGGATGTGAGTTCCTGGCTCCATTTCCCAGATGACCTGAAGTTCCTCGCCCAAGCCCTCGTCTTCCACCGAGGATAGGCTGACGAGGCTTTCCTTCCGGCCAGCTTGATTCGCCGACTCGGCGGGGAGATTGGAGAGCTTCACGTCGGAAACCACGAACGGGCGTTGGCGGACAAAGACCACTTGGCCGGGTTCGGGAACTAAGGAACTGATCACACAGTTATCTTTGCAGATCAGTTTGGGGGTTGTCATTAAGGAACGTTAGAGCCTAGTGATTTTTAATAGACTCGGGCGGCGCTTTGGCCCGAATGGCTGATGGAGCCACGACGTTCACTCGCTCCGGTTGGTGAGCGGCGTTCCCGTGAGCGCGTAAACGGCTGCTTCCGTGCTGTCGCACAGCTTCATCGCTTGGCGGTTTCTCTGGCTGGTGTGGTTCTTCAGGTAGTGGGCTTCGTCCAGGATGATCCCTTTCCAGCCTATGGGGCCAAGTTC
>JBBECN010000170.1:0-2948 GCA_040881795.1 Akkermansiaceae bacterium | reverse complement strand
CCGCGTCGCGCAGGCGTTTGGTGAGTATCTCGCGTTGGCGGATCGGTCGGCCGGGGGCCTCGGCGGCGATTTTTGCGGCGAAGCCAACCAGTGTCTGGAGGCGTGTTAGAAAATCGTCCTTCAGGTGCGCACCTTCGTTTTCGCGCATGGCGGCGAGCTGCCGGAGTGCGTCTGTTAGTGCGGGCTCGATGGCGGCCCAGGCGACTTCAGCATCGATTTCACCGCTGCCGGTGGAAATGATTCCGGGCTGGCGCAGGTAGTCCGCAGCGGTGGGCAGCAGATCATGGCCGAGGGTTTTTCCCAAAGCGGCGAACGCATCGGAAAATTCCCGGGCCAGCGCCGCATCGACGCGGATGGTGGCGGCGGTGCCGGGTGAGCGTTCCAGATTGATGGCCACTTGGATGCGGCCGCGGGAGATGGCGGCGAGCACGGCCTTGCGGATCCGGCCATCGAGCTCGGAAAGCTCGCGCGGTGCCTGGACTACCACCTCGGCCTGCTTGCGGTTGACGGCGCTGATTTCAATCGTCGCCAACCACGCGTCCGTCGCCGCAGAGCCGCGGCCAAATCCTGTCATGGAATGCATGGACGAGAGATGGGGATGGCTGCGGCCGCGTGCAAGACAGAAAGGCGCGGGGAGGCTTCGTCCATGGATTCCTTGAGGCTCATGATTTTGGAAAAGACAGCCGGTGGGTTTTCTGGATCTTGCCACGCCAATCCGCAGAGAGTTTCGCCGCGTCCGCGAACTCAGGCCAGCGTTTCACCGCAGCCTGCACTTCCCCGATGATGATCGCCGCACGCCCCCGCTTCATCAGTGCGGCCTTCGCGCATGCCTCGAAATCTTTCAGGGTGAAGTCGTCGCGCTTGCCGTTCAGCGTCATCTGGTGGTTGGCGGTCCACGTGCCCGTGGGATTGTAGCTGTAGGTCACATCGAAGGCAGGTGCGAGCGACCATTGACCCTGCCTGTCCATCAGGAAGGCGATGTTTTTCACGTGGTCGTCCTGGTTCCGCGCGACGATGTTGAAGACCATCCGGCGAAACTGTTCTTCAACCGCCGCCATCGGAAGTGCCCACACGCAGGATGTCCCGCAGTGCATGCTCCTTGCCGGCTGCGTGGAAATGCCCCTGCAAATCGTTGCGATGCGTTAACACCTCACCCGCCAGACGCACCAGTGAATCCACCTCGATCTTCGAAGCCTTGCGCGGCTTCGGCCCGAGCGTGGGGGAAAATTCCAGCGCGCCCATACCCCGAGCGCCTGTGTAGCAAAGTCTCTCGACGGCATTGAAACTCTCCTCCATGCGTCCCCACGTCGCCAGCCAGGCATTGATCAACGCGTTGCCGAATTTGTCCGGCAGTGAATCCGCCAGCAATCCTGGAAGACCGTGAAAGGTGCCCCGTGGCAAGGCCGGAAATTCATAGACCCGCTCGCTCAGCGGCATCACCAGCGGCGAAAGCTCGATCCCGCTCGCTGCAAACGCGGAGTCATACTGAAAGGCCGCGACCTCGCGCCTCTCTTCGAGGGACACCGCTCCGATGGTTCTGCCCCACAGCTGAACCTTCGCGATCATGGCTCGTCACCCCACGTCCATTTCTTTGCTTTGACCGCTGGCTTCCTGTCCGAGGCCCGCTGGCGTTTCTTTCCCTGCCGTTTCATTTGCTCCATGGGGCTGGCCATCGCCTCCGGAATCAGGTCTTCGAAACGCTCCAACAAACCGAGGATCCGGCAAACCCGCAGGAAACTTGAGAGCTGTGTCCCGACCGCCCCGGATTCCAGTCGCTCCAATGTCCGCTTGGAGACGCCCGCTTGTTCTGCCAGTGCCGCCTGCGTGAGATTCCGCCTCAACCGTGTATCCGTCAGCCGCCCCCCCAATTCCTTGAGGATGCTTTCATCGGTCAAGTGCTCAGTGAGTTTCATAACTCGCCTATTATGACGAATAGATTTGATTAATCAATATTATTCGTCATGAATGACGATTTAATTAAATTCGCCACCTTTGGCTTCATCGGCTGGCAATTACTTCCACCGTGAAGCCTTTCAAATAACCGGTTTCCGGGATCGAAATCAGAATCGGGTGGTCCGCGCGCTGGGCGTGGTTCATCACCAATCTCGCGGATTTTTTGGCATCCACCGAGGCGGAAACCAGGTTGTCCATGAACAACTCGCGGGAGGCGTGGTAGGAGCAGCAGAAAGTGGATAGAAGGCCACCTTTGTCCAACAGCTTGAGCGAGCGCAGGTGGATTTCCTTATAACCGCGCATGGCATCCATCAGGGTGGCCTTGTTGCGGGTGAAACTTGGCGGATCGAGAATGATCATGTCGTAGTCCGGCTTCGCGTGTTTGAGGAAATCGAAGACGTTGTGTTCGAGCACTTCGATTTCGAGGTTGTTGAGTTTTGCGTTTTTTCTAGCGGCCTCGCAGGCGCTGGCGGAGACATCGACGGCGGTGACGTGGGCAGCTCCGGCCTTGGCGCAGGCGAGTGCGAAGCCGCCTTGGTTGGTGAAACAATCGAGCACGCGTTTGCCTTTGGCGAGCGCGGCGATTTCGGAGTGGGCCTGGAGTTGGTCGAGGTAGAGGCCGGTTTTCTGGCCGTCGAAGAGATCGACTTCGAAGGCGAGGCCGTTAGCATGGACGATGAACGGGCCGGGATTTTCGCCGTGCAGCATCTCGATGCCGGGTTCCATGCCCTCGGCCTTGCGGTAGGGCGAATCGTTGCGCAGCACGATGGAGGTGGGATTCAGGAGGGCGACGAGCGCGTCGCGGATGATTTCCTTCCGCAGATCCATCGCAAGCGTGAGCGTTTGCACCGAGAGATGCTCGCCGTAGCGATCCACGATCAGCCCGGGGAGGCCGTCGGACTCGGACCAAACGAGGCGTGCGAGGGTTTCATCGATGCCGCGTTGTTTGCGGTGCTCGATGGATTGGCCGATGCGGCGGGTGAAAAAATCGAGGT
>JBBECN010000169.1:0-2965 GCA_040881795.1 Akkermansiaceae bacterium | reverse complement strand
GACGAAAAAGGCCGCGTGAAAATGTCCCGCCGCGCTTGGCTCCGCGACCAGAAGGCCGCTGAAGCAGAAGCCCAGCAGCCTGTCGCTGCTGAATAAGGAGTAGCGACACTCCTGTCGCTACAAACTCATCCATCAAACCAAACCGGCGTCCTCACAAGGGACGTCGGTTTTTTGCTTCCCTCAAAGTGGCTGCCGCGTCTCGCGGCAGGCCGTGTTTGTGGCGTCTCGCCGCAACGCCTCTTCTCCGTCTGCCGGTTTTTGCATCCTTGCAGGCCGTCCGATCTCCCTTCTAGTTCGATGGAACCAGTGAAACACGAACTATTCCTCATTTCGCTTTTTCAAAGGACACATACGAGTCGTCCAGTCGGACTTTCTAACTGAGACCAACACCGAGCCCTCCGACCACCAACGTCAGCACCATTGAGGGAAAACCCGTGATCGCCCAAGTGATCAATTCCTTGAAAAATCCACTTCATCTCTCGGACCAGTGTGCTAACCTCACGTTATGAATATCGCCACTCCAGCGCAGGAATTGCCAATCGAAAATCGCGTCGCCACGCTGGAGCAGCAAATGGCCGACATACTTCGTTCGCACCCTATGGCGAACGAGGCCGCCGGGAGTGATTGGCTCAAAACCGTGGGCACTTGGACGGACGACGCATTTTCGCGTGAAGCCGACCAACTCGGCGAAGCATGGCGGCAGAGCGTGAAGGACTGACCTGCCCATGTTCCTGCTCGATACCAATCACCTCAAGGAACTGGCCTATCCAACTCCACTTGGCGACCGCCTGCGGGTTCGCCTCTTGCAATCCGGGGCACAGGTATTCACCACGGTCATCACGCTCGAAGAAGAACTTCGCGGCGTGCTGGCTCGCACAAACCGCACCCTTGATCCGGACGAACGCATCCTCGCCTACCAAAAGCTCATCGAGCGCGTGAACTTCTTCGCCCGTTGGGTGGTTCTCTCGCTGGATGCCGAATCCACCGCCGCCTTCACTCGCCTCCGCAGCCAAGGTATCCGCATCGGCACCATGGACCTGCGAATCGCCTGCATTGCCTTGGCCCACGATGCCACGCTCCTCACCCGCAACACCGTGGACTTCGCCCAAGTGCCCGGCCTGCGGTTTGAAAACTGGCTGGATTAGAAAATCATCTTCCGCAGTGAAAACGGCAACACCGCCGACGTCCAAATCACCGACTATCACTGAGCCACCGCCATGAAAAAGAAACCGCAACTCATCCCGCTGCTCAACTTCTTCGCCGAAACTCTCCGCGAAACGTTGGAGGAATCAGTCCTCTCCCAAGCCGAGATCGCCCGCCGCTGTGGGATTCCTGCTCCCCATCTCACCCAGATGAAACAAGGGAAACGCCGCTGCACCCCCGAATACGATCTGCGCTTCAGTGCCTTCTTCGGCATCACCCCCGGCATGTGGATGAACCTCCAACTCGACTACGAATTCATGCGCGCCGACCGCGAAAAAGGCGAAGGCATCCGGAGGGAAGTCCAGCCCTGCGCGGCATGAAATGTCGGAAATGTTGAAATGCGTGACCTGACCCGAAACTGATCCACTCACAAATTCTGCCGCCAGGATCGCGGCTCACGGCTTTGATGAAACACGGAAATCACCACGATCTCTTCTCCGGATCGAATCGAGTAGATCACCGAAAACGGGAATCGTCTCAAATGGCAACGGCGAAAATTCCCGCCAAGCGGTCCCCATGCTTCCGGGAAACTCAGAATGCGCTCGATCGCCGAATCCACTTCATCCAGAAAATCAGCACCCAAGCCGGAAACCTTGCTCTCGTAAAACGTCGCAGCCTCCCGAATTTCGGCAAGCGCAGGTGTCAGGAACCGGTAGTTCATCCCCGGAACTCTCTGCGCAACTCCGCCAGTGCTTCCGGACCAGGAACCGCCTCAATCTTGCCCTCGCGATAAGCGGCCATCCGCTCATCCGCCTCACGCAGCCACGCATCGTCCAGTCCGGCAGGCCGTCGCGACAGACTTGCCAGCAAACGATCCGCCAATACCGCCCGTTCGCAGTCGGGCAATTGCAACGCTTCCTTCTCGATCACTACCGCTTCCATACCGCACCACGCTAGTTTGAAAAGGCATCCGGCGCAATTCCCAAGTTCCAACCTCCGCTTTCAAAACGGCACCTCCCCCGCCAGCTCCCGCGCTTCCTCCGCCACCCGCTCGGCTGTGGCTGGGACAACCTGTCCCAGCCCATACACGGAGCGTCTCGCTCCGGCTCATCTTCCCACTAAAACGGCGAGTCTCGCACCAACTCCTCGATTTCCTTTTCCCTATCACGGGCCTCGGCTTCCAATCCGGCGATCTCCTGCTCCAGTTCCTCCCGCTGTGCTGCGGCGATCCGGTCGATGACTTGCTCGTCCTGCTCGACTTCTTGGAAGATTTCCATCTCCGCGCTGGCCCGCAGGTCGTCGAGGGTCTCGATCATCTCCAGAATCCGCGCCTGAAGGTGTTCGTAGAGCGACCGTAGTTGCGCAAGTCCACGCTCCCCGTCGAGGGACACCGAGGCCCAGCCTTGTTGGAGAATGAACGCTTGCGGGTCCTTGGCGATGCGTTCCAGCAACTCGATGTCGCCACGGTCGCGGGCTTCGTTGATGGCTTGGGTAAGCCGTTCGTAGGTCTTGCGCTTCTCGGGATCGTGCTCGTGGAGATCCGGGTGAAACATCCGCACCAGCTTCTTCCAAAGCCGTTTCAGCCGGTCGGTCTCCTCCGTGTTGAGTTCCCGTTTCCCTTCCAGTGCCGATGCGGTGGAATCGTATTCCCGGTCCTTCTCCGAGGTCTCGCGCTGGTAGTCACCGGCCGTGGCTTCGGCGGCTTCCTCGCCTTCTGCCAGCAGGCGGTCGATGAAGGCTTTGCGAAACTTCACCAACAGCCGCAGTCGGTCCCGTTCCTGATACACCGCCCGCAGCACCGCAAAGAGCTTGGAGCGGATGG
>JBBECN010000168.1:0-2975 GCA_040881795.1 Akkermansiaceae bacterium | reverse complement strand
GCCATCGGCGGTGACGGTGTAGGTGTCGGGATCCACGGTGATCTTTGGCAGCGAGTCGTTGAAGGGAAGATCGCTTTTGGTGACCGAACGGCAGTTCCTAACTGCCACTAGCCGCTTGCTCAGTCCGAGTTGGTCGAGTGCTCCGGACTCCAGAGAGGCGGCGCTGACAAAGGTCACGGAGGTGGCGGCGATGGCCTTGCCGAACGCGCCGAACTGCGGGCGATACATCGTCGGCTGCGGGGTGGGAATCGAGGCGTTGGGATCGCCCATGTTGGCCCAGGCGATGAGCCCGCCTTTGAGAATGGTCTCGGGTTTCACGCCGAAAAACGCGGGTTTCCAAATGACGATGTCCGCGAGTTTCCCCACTTCGATGCTCCCGACCTCGTGGGAAATCCCGTGGGCGACTGCCGGGCAGATGGTGTATTTCGCGACGTACCGCAGCGCGCGGAAATTGTCGGCGGCCGGGTGGGACGGGCCTTCGAGTTTGCCAAACTGGACTTTCATTTTATGCGCCGTCTGCCAGGTGCGGGTGATGGTTTCGCCGATGCGGCCCATCGCCTGGCTATCAGAAGACATCATCGAAATCGCCCCAAGGTCGTGGAGCCTATCCTCGGCGGCGATGGTCTCCGGGCGGATCCGGCTTTCGGCGAAGGCGACGTCCTCGGGGATGCGGGAGTCGAGGTGATGGCAGACCATCAACATGTCGAGATGCTCGTCGATGGTGTTGGTGGTGAACGGGCGGGTCGGATTGGTGGAGGATGGCAGGACATTCGGCTCGCCGCAGACGCGGATGATGTCCGGCGCGTGGCCACCGCCGGCGCCTTCGGAGTGATAGGTGTGGATGGTGCGGCCTTTGAACGCGGCCAGCGTGCTCTCGACGAAGCCCGCTTCGTTCAAGGTGTCGGTGTGAATGGCGACCTGGACGTCGAATTCATCGGCGACCGTTAGACAAGTGTCGATCGCGGCGGGTGTGGTGCCCCAGTCTTCGTGGAGCTTGAGGCCGATGGCACCTGCCAGAACTTGTTCGCGGAGCGGTCCGGGTGAGGAGCAATTTCCTTTTCCGAGAAATCCCAGATTGACGGGAAACGCCTCGGCCGCTTCTAACATTCGATGGATATTCCATTTCCCGGGCGTGCAGGTGGTGGCGTAAGTCCCGTGCGCCGGGCCAGTGCCTCCACCGAGCAAGGTGGTGACTCCGCTGGCGATGGCGTGCTCGATTTGTTGCGGGCAGATGAAATGGATGTGGCTGTCGATGCCGCCGGCGGTGACGATGCAGCCCTCGGCGGCGATCACTTCCGTGGCGGCACCAATGGTCATCGTGATCCCGTCCTGCAACAGCGGATTTCCCGCATGGCCGATGCCGACGATGCGGCCGTGTTTGATGCCGATGTCCGCTTTGATGATGCCATGGGCGGCGTCAAGAATGAGGGCGTTGGTGATGACGAGGTCGAGGGAATCCACATCCATCGCTAACGGCGATTGTGCCATGCCGTCGCGGATGACCTTGCCGCCGCCGAATTTCACCTCGTTGCCGTAACCGTCGTTTTCCGCGATGAGGTCGCGCTCGACTTCGATGAACAGCTCGGTATCGGCGAGCCGGACCTGGTCGCCGGTGGTCGGGCCGAACATGCCGGCGTAATTGGCGCGGGTTTGTTTCATGAATCGAGCGGGCCGTTGATGAGGTTGTTGAGTCCGTGGACTTCGCGGCTCCCGGCGAGGGCGACCAAAGGGATTTCCCGCGTGTCGCCAGGCTCGAAGCGAATCGCGGTGCCGGCGGGGATATCCAACCGGAAACCGCGCGCCGCAGACCGATCGAAGTGGAGCGAGGCGTTCACTTCGGCGAAATGAAAATGACTGCCGACCTGGATCGGCCGGTCGCCGGTGTTCGCCACGACGATCGCGAGCTTGGCGAGCCCCGCGTTGAGTTCGAGGTCGGCGGCACCGGGCGGGGTGATGATTTCTCCGGGGATCATCGGACGGGATGGTGGACAGTGACGAGTTTCGTGCCATCGGGAAAGGTGGCTTCCACCTGCACGTCGTGAATCATTTCCGCAACGCCCTCCATGACTTCATCGCGGGAAATCAGCTTGGTGCCGTAACTCATGAGCTCGGCAACAGATCTACCGTCGCGGGCTCCCTCTAGCAGCTCCGCGGTGATCAGCGCGACGGTTTCGGGGTAATTCAGCTTGAGGCCGCGGGCGCGCCGGCGCTGGGCGAGGTCGCCGGCAACAACGATGAGAAGCTTTTCCTGTTCACGCGGGGAAAGATGCATCGGCGTTCGCAGTTAGACCATCCGGGTCGCCACGAGCGATCCAAGCGCCACAAGCACCGCTCCAATTCTGACAGCAGATCTGCCATGCAGGCAGGCCACTAACACACACGAAAGCGCGACTCCCGCGAGCAGATAATCCAAAACACCATGGGAGTGGAAAAAAGTGGCCCGCAGGAAGTCAAACTCGTCGGTTTCATCCGGATGATGGTGCCCGGGATGCGCCAACAGGTAGGTCGGAAAAAGACAGATGACGGCGACTAGAAGGCGCGGGGCGGATGATCCCCACCGGGAGACTCTGGAAATTTTCATGGGCTGAGACTTAGGATGAGCAATGGCCATGCCAAGCGATTGCCGAAAAAAACCATGCCCTCCGGAGAGAGCATGGTTTGAAGACGGGCAGTGTCACCCGATGGATGAGGGGAGATTATTTGTAGGTGCCTTTGAGGAAAGGCTCGCCGACCACATTCTTGTATTCCTTGAGGATCTTGAACTGGCCGTCGGCGCGGGTTTCACCGATGTAAACGTTTTTGGTGAGATGGTGATTGGCTTGCGAAGTGACAGTGCCGCCCGGGCCATCAAACGAAAGGCCGCCTTTGAGCGCCGCCATGACCTTGTCCACTTCAAAGGTGCCGGCTTTTTCGACAGCAGCTTTCCAGAGGTAAACTCCGTTGTAAGACAAAACCATCGGCGAGCAGGTCACGCG
>JBBECN010000167.1:0-3039 GCA_040881795.1 Akkermansiaceae bacterium | reverse complement strand
CTCACCAATAACTCCTAACTCCCTAAAATCGGCAGTTTTAACTGCGGATTTTAGGATTATCCGCTCGCGCGACTCCGACAAGGACGGCCGCGCCGACGAGGCCACGGAATTCGTCAAGGATCTCGATTCGCTGCGCGGCTTGGTGTGGGATCATGACCGCCTCTACGTCGTCCATCCCCCGAAGGTGGCTGTCTTAGTTTACCAGCCTGCTCGACTTCTTGGAAGAGCAGGGCGGAAACTAGGCAGGCGCGGATTTTTACTTGGCCGCCGGCTCCTCGTCTTTGACTTCCAGCGCAGGTGGCGGCACGACGATGACCTTGCGGCCTCCGAAATTGGATTGCATCGCATGGATCAGAGACGTTCCGGTCTCCTTTTGATGGCGGACCGCAAGTCCCGCGAAAAACGCCGCAGCTGCGAGGATCAAAAACATCAGGATTCCCGCCAAATCGAGCCCCTTGGAAGAAGGCGAGGCGAGCTGTTCACGTTGCCGGGCGATGCGCTGTTGCGGGCTTTCCTCCGCTTCGCGCAGGATCGGCGTTGTCTCAGGGGGCTTTTCGCGTGCAAGCGCCTCGAGTTCCTCATCGGTGAGCAGAAAATCAAAGGCAACATCGCCCAGTTTCACGGTGGCTCCGCTGCGGAGTGGAATCACCTCATGGCGGACGCCGTCGAGTTTAATGCCGTTGGTCGAGCCGATGTCGATGAGTTCATAACCGCCCCCAATGCGCCGCATTTCAGCGTGATTGACCGATACCGAGCCACACTCGATGGCGATGTCATTCTCACTGCCGCGGCCCAGGGTGACGACTTGGCGGTCGAGCTGGAACCGGTAGGGTTGGGCATTTTTTTCAGGAACGGTGATCGTGACGCGGGGCATGGTTTAAGAACGGATGGATTTGGGCGGTTCTAGCGGCAAATCATCCTGAGGCACATGATTTTTTTCAAAAATGATCACGAAAAAGCCGGAACTCTTTGATCCGCTGCCCTGCTCATGAGGAATTCTCAATTTCAGGTGGCAGTCGGAATTCAAGGTTTCCGGCTTTCAAAAACGAGCGGCTTGGAGCCGCTGGTTGGACTACTCTTTGGGAAGGATCACCTTGTCGATGACGTGGATGACGCCGTTGCTGGCGACAATGTCGGTCTTGACGACTTTGGCTCCATCAATGGTGACGGTGCCGTCTTCCACCTTGATGGTGGCTTTGCCGCCTTGGACGGTGGCGACCTCACCGGCTTTGACGTCTGCGGCCATGACCTTGGCACCGACCACGTGGTAGGTGAGGATGGCGGTGAGCTTGGCCTTGTTTTCCGGCTTGAGCAGCTCCTCGACGGTGCCTGCTGGCAATGCGGCGAAGGCGGCATTGGTCGGAGCGAAAACCGTGAACGGGCCTTTGCCCTTCAGAGTTTCGACCAATCCAGCGGCTTTGACGGCGGCCACCAAGGTGCTGAAGTCATCCGCAGCGGATGCGATTTCAACGATGTCTTGTTTGGCGTCAACCGCGGCTTTGGCTTCTTCGGCAAAGACGGCGGGGGTGGTGGCTGCGAAGGCAAAAGCGGCAGCGAGTATTAGCGATTTTTTCATAATGGGTAACGATTGTTTGTTGGGTTGTTCTATTTGGCGAGAATCTCTCGCAACACAACAAAGAGGCGATGTGAGGTTTTGCACTGAAAAGTTTCACAAATGAAACTTTAGCTTGCGCCTTGGTATATCCTCTCGAAGTTCAATGGTTCGCATCCAAAGGTCGCCCGGCGTTTTCCTTGCCTGACATCCGCGGCGGCATCAGGCTTCTTGCCAGTGAATCTTTTAACCTACCCCAAAATGGATCCTCACCTGCTGTTGGGGCTGGTCAATACCGAATTGCGGAATCATTGCGACTCCCTCGAGGATCTTGTGAAAACCCACAATCTCAGCGAAGAAGAGCTGATTGCGAAACTCGCGTCCGCCGGCTATGTCTATCAGGCCGGGCAAAATCAATTCCGCTGAAGTGGAGTTGGCCTATTGACAGGTGGCGGCCTTGCACTTGGTTGCGAAGATGCAAACCTTTTTATTTGGCCTTGCCGCAGTCACCTTGCTGGCTTCGTGTTCAACTCTGCCGGTGCCCAGCCCGGGTGTGGGACAGGGGAATGATCGTGAGGCATCGGAAATCATCCGGCGTTCGGCCTCCGCTCATGGCGATCCCTGGGGGAGATATGTTAGGGTGCAGGTCTCGTACGACGGTAAATGGAGCACGATTGCAACCAAGGTCCAACCCGTCATCACCGATCCGGGCTTCCGGAAGAGCTCGGTGGAGATCTATCAGCCGCGTCTTGGCAGGGTGCGACAAACCCATTCGGGGCCGATGGGAACCAAGGAAGTGCTGCGCCAGCGGCCGCAGAGCGATGTGAAATTCAACGGCGTCCGCTCGACGGATCGCGAGGTGGCGGATGCGGCGGCGTTGGTCGCGGATGCCTACACGGTGTTTCTATTCGGCACTTCGTGGCTTGCGGAGAACGGTCGTGATTTACGTCTTCTCGGTGAACAGGCGCTGGATGGGAAGCCCTGCCAATTGGTGGGTGGGAGACTATCCCCGGGACTTGGAAATTCGTCCGAAGATTATTTTATCGTATGGATTGCCAAGGAGAGCGGCCTGATGAAGCGATTCCAATTCAGTCTCAACGGCATGGATTCCACCCGTGGTGCGGACGTGGATGTGGCTTTCTCGGAATTCTGGAAGGCTGCGGATGGTTCTGTATGGCCGACCCGCTTCATTGAGCGGATCCAGCGTCCGATTCCCGTGCGGGCGCACGATTGGCGGATGACTTCGCTGACTCTGGATGGGAAGTCCGTCAGGTGACGTGCGGGCCACGGGTTTTGCCGGGTTTCAAGGCAAGGATAACGGGCTCGATCAGCAAGACGGTAAAAAAGAAACACCCGGCTTCCTTCGCAGGAGGCCGGGTGTTTTTGAAATTTCTGATGCAGGATCAGGGGGTATTACCAGCGACCGCCGCCACCGCCGCCGCCGCCACCGCGACGATCACCGCCGCCGCCGCCGCCTTTGTAGCCAC